>NZ_JAYQWM010000019.1:0-76069 GCF_036662595.1 Escherichia sp. Lx600-2
TCAGGCCTACAACTATTGCCGACCTGTAGGCCGGATAAGGCACTTGTGCCGCATCCGGCAATCAATGCCTGATGCGACGCTGTTGCGTCTTATCAGGCCTACAACTGTTGCCGACCTGTAGGCCGGATAAGGCACTTGTGCCGCATCCGGCAATCAATGCCTGATGCGACGCTGTCGCGTCTTATCAGGCCTACAACTATTGCCGACCTGTAGGCCGGATAAGGCACTTGTGCCGCATCCGGCAATCAATGCCTGATGCGATGTCGCGTCTTATCAGGCCTACAACTGTTGCCGACCTGTAGGCCGGATAAGGCACTTGTGCCGCATCCGGCAGTGTTTACCCGCGGCGACTCAAAATTTCTTTCTCATAAGCCCGCACGCTCTCCAGCCATTCGCTACCTGCTGGGGTATCGTGACGTTGGCAATACATTTCCCATACCGCCTGCCACGGCAACGATTTCTGCTCTTCCAGCAGTGCCAGACGCGCAGTGTAATCGCCCGCCGCTTCCAGCTTGCGCAGCTCAGCGGTAGGTTCCAGCAACGCACGCAGCAGGGCTTTTTTCATATTGCGTGTACCAATGACCCACGCAGCAATACGGTTGATAGAGGCATCAAAGAAGTCGAGGCCGATATGCACCCGGTCGAACAGATCGTGACGAACAATCTCACTGGCAATCGCCTGGGTTTCATCATCCAGCAGCACTACGTGATCGCTGTCCCAGCGAACCGGACGGCTGACGTGCAGCAGCAACTGCGGCACATACAGCATGGCGGCGGAAATCTTGTCGGAAATCACTTCAGTCGGGTGGAAATGCCCGGCGTCCAGGCACAGCGCAGTCTGGCGGCTGGTGGCATACCCCATGTAAAACTCATTGGAGCCAACCGTGTAGCTCTCTGCGCCAATGCCAAACAATTTGCTCTCAACGGCGTCGATATGGTGCGCCGGATCCAGCTTCTCGCTGATCACCTCATCCAGAGCTGCCAGCAGACGCTGGCGCGGAGCGAGACGGTCAACGGTGATATCTTTCATGCCATCCGGGATCCAGATGTTCATCACCGACGGTGTGCCGAGTTGCTCACCAAAATAGGCCGAAACGCGGCGGCTGGCCTTGCAGTGATCAATCCAGAACTGGCGAATGCTGTCGTCGGCATGGGAAAGCGTAAAGCCATCGGCGCTTAGCGGATGCGAGAAACAGGAGGGGTTAAAATCCAGACCGAGCTGATTGGCTTTCGCCCATTCAACCCAGTTTTTGAAGTGCTCAGGTTTGATCTGGTCGCGCGAGACTGGCGTGTCTGATTCCAGATAGATGGCATGTAAATTAAGCCGTTTTGGCCCCGGAATCAGCCGCATAGCCTGTTCCAGATCGGCACGTAGCTCACTGGCATTACGCGCTTTGCCCGGATAATTGCCAGTAGCCTGAATCCCTCCGGTCAGCGAACCTTCCGGGTTTTCAAAACCGGAAACATCATCACCCTGCCAGCAGTGCATTGAAACGGGTAAACGATCAAGTTGGCGCAGCGCCTCCTCGACATCAATCCCCACCGCCGCGAAACGCTGTTTCGCCAGCTCCCAGGCCTGTTCCAGTTGAGTGGTCATGCGCAAAGCTCCTTTGTCTGTCGTGTAGAGTGAATCTGCGCCACATAGTGGGCAATTTCACTGTCAGGATTAGGGGTAAAGGTGGTCAGATTCGCGGTGGTGCTGACGACCTGACGGAAATCATCCACATTGTTGAGTTCATCCAGCGTCATTAACTGGATGCCGATATTGCCGAGCGTCGAGGCTTCAACAGGCCCGGCGATCACCCGAATACCGCAGGCATCGGCACATAGCTGGTTGAGCAGCGTGTTCTGGCAGCCGCCGCCGACAATATGCAGTTGCGAGAAATCTTCACCGCGTAGCTGCGCCAGCTCATGCAACACATCGGCATACAGCAACGCCAGACTGTCGAAAATACAGCGCGCCAGTTCAGCATCACTTTCCGGGATTGGTTGCGCCGTTTCCCGACACGCAGCCTGAATTTCGCTGCACATCTCGTCAGGATTAATAAAACGATCGTCATTGGGATTGATGATGAAGCGGCAGGCCGGAAGTACCTGTGTCGCGGCGATAAGCGCCGGGAGATCGTTGATTTGCCGCTCCTGAAGCACTCGCTGAAGCAGCCATAAGCCCATAATATTTTTCAGCACCCGATAGCGACCTTCCGCCCCGCCTTCATTGGTGATGTTGGCTGCCAGCGCCGTGTCATTGGTAAATGGCGTTTTGCTTTCAAAACCCATCAATGACCAGGTGCCAGAGGAGAGATAAGCGGCGCGGGAACCGTTTAACGGTGAGGCGATAACCGCGCTGGCGGTATCATGGCTGGCAACGGCGACCACCGGAATCTCATTACCCTGCGGGCAAATCCAGTGACCTATGACATTACCCGGATGCGTCGGGCGACCAAACCAGGCTTTGTTGGCCCCGCTCCACGCCAGTAGCGACCCGTCCCAGTCGTCGCTATTGATATTGACCAGTTGCGTGGTTGTGGCATTGGTGTACTCCCAGTTCATCTTGCCGGTCAGGCGATAACTGAAGTAATCCGGCATCAGCAGAGCGTGAGCAATGTGTGGAATGAGTTCAGGTTGTTGCTCCGTCAGCGCCCGCAACTGATAAAGCGTATTGAAGGGCAGAAACTGGATGCCGCTACGTTGATAAATATCGCGTTTGCCGAGTTGTTGTTGTGCCTGCGCCATCAGGCCATTGGTGCGGCTATCGCGATAAGCAACGGGCAGGCCCACACGCTGACCCTGTTGGTCGAGCAGCACAAAGTCCACGCCCCAGGTATCAATCCCAATGCTATCGATACGAATCCCTTCCTCGCACACCTTGTTTAATCCAAGGCGAATGGCACTTTCAAGGCTATCCACATCCCAGGTGACATAGCCGTTCTGACTATGCAGCCCATTGTTAAAACGATGGATTTCGCGCAGCGTCAGGCTGCGGCATTCACGCTCGTAACGCGCCAGCATCACGCGCCCACTGGATGCGCCGAGATCGACGGCGACACAATTGCGAAAGGTCATAATGTGATCCTGCTGAATTTCATTACGACCAGTCTAAAAAGCGCCTGAATTCGCGACCTTCTCGTTACTGACAGGAAAATGGGCCATTGGCAACCAGGGAAAGATGAACGTGATGATGTTCACAATTTGCTGAATTGTGGTGATGTGATGCTCACCGCATTTCCTGAAAATTCACGCTGTATCTTGAAAAATCGACGTTTTTTACGTGGTTTTCCGTCGAAAATTTAAGGTAAGAACCTGACCTCGTGATTACTATTTCGCCGTGTTGACGACATCAGGAGGCCAGTATGACCGTATTACATAGTGTGGATTTTTTTCCGTCTGGTAACGCGTCCGTGGCGATAGAACCCCGGCTCCCGCAGGCGGATTTTCCTGAACATCATCATGATTTTCATGAAATTGTGATTGTCGAACATGGCACGGGTATTCATGTGTTTAATGGGCAGCCCTATACCATCACCGGTGGCACGGTCTGTTTTGTGCGCGACCATGATCGGCATCTGTATGAACATACCGATAATCTGTGTCTGACCAATGTGCTATATCGCTCGCCGGATCGATTTCAGTTTCTCGCCGGGCTGAATCAGTTGCTGCCACAAGAGCTGGATGGGCAGTATCCGTCTCACTGGCGCGTTAACCACAGCGTATTGCAGCAGGTGCGACAGCTGGTTGCACAGATGGAACAGCAGGAAGGGGAAAATGATTTACCCTCGACCGCCAGTCGCGAGATCTTGTTTATGCAATTACTGCTCTTGCTGCGTAAAAGCAGTTTGCAGGAGAACCTGGAAAACAGCGCATCACGTCTCAACTTGCTTCTGGCCTGGCTGGAGGACCATTTTGCCGATGAGGTGAATTGGGATGCCGTGGCGGATCAATTTTCTCTTTCGCTGCGTACGCTACATCGGCAGCTTAAGCAGCAAACGGGACTGACGCCTCAGCGTTACCTGAACCGCCTGCGACTGATGAAGGCTCGACATCTGCTACGTCACAGCGAGGCCAGCGTTACTGACATCGCCTATCATTGCGGATTCAGCGACAGTAACCACTTTTCAACGCTTTTTCGCCGAGAGTTTAACTGGTCACCGCGTGATATTCGTCAGGGACGGGATGGCTTTCTGCAATAACGCGAATCTTCTCAACGTATTTGTACGCCATATTGCGAATAATCAACTTCGTTCTCTGGCCGAGGTAGCCACGGTGGCGCATCAGTTAAAACTTCTCAAAGATGATTTTTTTGCCAGCGACCAGCAGGCAGTCGCTGTGGCTGACCGTTATCCGCAAGATGTCTTTGCTGAACATACACATGATTTTTGTGAGCTGGTGATTGTCTGGCGCGGTAATGGTCTGCATGTACTCAACGATCGCCCTTATCGCATTACCCGTGGCGATCTCTTTTACATTCATGCTGACGATAAACACTCCTACGCTTCCGTTAACGATCTGGTTTTGCAGAATATTATTTATTGCCCGGAGCGGCTGAAGCTGAATCTTGACTGGCAGGGGGCGATTCCGGGATTTAGCGCCAGCGCAGGGCAACCACACTGGCGCTTAGGTAGCATGGGGATGGCACAGGCGCGGCAGGTTATCGGTCAGCTTGAGCATGAAAGTAGTCAGCATGTGCCGTTTGCTAACGAAATGGCAGAGTTGCTGTTCGGGCAGTTAGTGATGTTGCTGAATCGCCATCGTTACACCAGTGATTCGTTGCCGCCAACATCCAGCGAAACGTTGCTGGATAAGCTGATTACCCGGTTGGCGGCTAGCCTGAAAAGTCCCTTTGCGCTGGATAAATTTTGTGATGAGGCATCGTGCAGTGAGCGCGTTTTGCGTCAGCAATTTCGCCAGCAGACTGGAATGACCATCAATCAATATCTGCGGCAGGTCAGAGTGTGTCATGCGCAATATCTTCTCCAGCATAGCCGCCTGTTAATCAGTGATATTTCGACCGAATGTGGCTTTGAAGATAGTAACTATTTTTCGGTGGTGTTTACCCGGGAAACCGGGATGACGCCCAGCCAGTGGCGCCATCTCAATTCGCAGAAAGATTAATTCGCCATGCCGATGCCGACGATGTTAGCGGCGACAATAATCACCACACAACCGAGGCTCAACACCGTTACCGGACGGCGTCCTGCATTGTTCCACTCTTTCAGCACCAGCCCGACGATACCGCCGCACAATACATAGAAACTCATATGCAGCATCCAACTGATGTAGTCATACTGCGCCGGAATGCGGGCGTGGCCCCAGGCATAGAAAAAGAATTGCAGATACCACATCAACCCGCCCAGTGCCGAGAGTAACACATTGTGAATGATCAGCGATTTTGCCAGCGAGAAGTCGGATTTTAGCGACAAATCCTTCACTTTTGCCAGACGAATAAAACAGAAACCGAGGTTAATGATCGCGCCGCCGCCCATGATGACAACATAGCTTGGCAGAGCGACATACAGTGGATCGACGCCTAGTGCGGCAGCGGCTTCATGCATCGGTTTTGCGGCGTTCATCGCAAAGGACATCCCGGCAGAGAAAATGCCGCACATCACCGCCAGCACCAGTCCTTTTTTCAGATTGAACTCTTCGGCTTTAATGCCCATCTTGCGCTCTTTCAACTGCCCGGCTCGAGTTACAATCCCTACGCCAATCAGCGCCACCAGAACGCCGAGCAACGTCATGCGTCCGCCTTCGGTGCTAATCAACACATCGAAATTGCCGTTGATAATTGGCGTCATCAGCGTACCGACAATCAACGTAATGCCAATGGCGATGCCAATTCCCATCGACATGCCGAGATAACGCATGGTCAGGCCGTAGTTGATATTACCGATCCCCCACATAGCGCCGAACAGAAAAACAGGCAGCAGCGTAGAGAGACTAAACGAGCTGTAATACGCCCAGAAATTCGGTAGTAACAGGGCGCTGATGGCCCACGGCAGAATAATCCACGAAACAATCCCACCGACTGACCACATGGTTTCCCATGACCATTTTTTTACTTTTTTGAACGGAGCGTAAAAACAGGCTGCACTGGCCGCGCCGATCAAATGCCAAAATATCCCCATCGTAATCGCGTTACTCATCTTCTTATCCTCATCATTTTTCGTCGCGTCACATCTCCGACGAGATGAGTGTAAAAATCGTGCTGTCGATTAACCTTTCGCCTGTTGCCGCCGTTGTCGATTTACTGGCAATCACGGCATTAAGTGGGTGATTTGCTTCACATCTCGGGCATTTTCCTGCAAAACCATACCCTTACGAAAAGTACGGCATTGATAATCATTTTCAATATCATTTAATTAACTATAATGAACCAACTGCTTACGCGGCATTAACAATCGGCCGCCCGACAATACTGGAGATGAATATGAGCTATACCCTGCCATCCCTGCCGTATGCTTACGATGCCCTGGAACCGCACTTCGATAAGCAGACCATGGAAATCCACCACACCAAACACCATCAGACCTACGTCAACAACGCCAACGCGGCGTTGGAAAGCCTGCCAGAATTTGCCAACCTGCCGGTTGAAGAGCTGATCACCAAACTGGACCAGCTGCCAGCAGACAAGAAAACCGTACTGCGCAACAACGCTGGCGGTCACGCTAACCACAGCCTGTTCTGGAAAGGTCTGAAAAAAGGCACCACCCTGCAGGGTGACCTGAAAGCGGCTATCGAACGTGACTTCGGCTCCGTTGATAACTTCAAAGCAGAATTTGAAAAAGCGGCAGCTTCCCGCTTTGGTTCCGGCTGGGCATGGCTGGTGCTGAAAGGCGATAAACTGGCGGTGGTTTCTACTGCTAACCAGGACTCCCCGCTGATGGGTGAAGCTATTTCTGGCGCTTCCGGCTTCCCGATTCTGGGCCTGGATGTGTGGGAACATGCTTACTACCTGAAATTCCAGAACCGCCGTCCGGACTACATCAAAGAGTTCTGGAACGTGGTGAACTGGGACGAAGCAGCGGCACGTTTCGCGGCGAAAAAATAATCATTTGCCGTCTGCTGCAATGAGGCGTTTACGCCGCATATCAGCTTAAAAAATGAACCATCGCCAATGGCGGTGGTTTTTTTGTGATCAATTTCAAAATAAAAACAATGATCCTATAAAAATAAAACAGTGTTTCAATTGATGTGGTTTTGATCACTTTTATTGATTAAATGAATGTCTATCTTCGTTTCCATCAACACTGATGCTCCATTGAGGAATTACGCATCAGCCCTTAAAAATATGCCGACAGGTGATGGAAATGCAGATAAAACGCTCGATTGAGAAAATCCCGGGGGGGATGATGCTCGTCCCGCTATTCCTTGGCGCACTGTGCCACACCTTCTCGCCGGGGGCGGGGAAATATTTTGGATCATTCACCAACGGGATGATTACCGGTACGGTGCCCATTCTGGCGGTGTGGTTTTTTTGCATGGGGGCGTCAATAAAATTAAGCGCGACGGGAACGGTACTGCGTAAATCCGGTACGCTGGTGGTAACTAAAATTGCCGTCGCGTGGGTGGTTGCGGCAATTGCCTCGCGCATTATTCCGGAACATGGTGTTGAAGTTGGATTCTTTGCCGGACTTTCAACGCTGGCGCTGGTGGCGGCGATGGATATGACCAACGGCGGACTTTACGCTTCCATCATGCAGCAGTACGGCACAAAAGAAGAAGCTGGGGCATTTGTGTTGATGTCGTTGGAGTCCGGGCCGCTCATGACGATGATTATTCTGGGCACTGCCGGGATTGCCTCGTTTGAACCGCATGTTTTCGTCGGCGCAGTATTACCGTTCCTGGTGGGCTTTGCCCTTGGGAACCTTGACCCTGAATTACGAGAATTTTTCAGCAAAGCGGTGCAGACGCTGATTCCATTCTTTGCCTTCGCACTAGGCAATACCATTGATTTGACTGTAATTGCCCAGACAGGTTTGCTGGGGATCCTGTTGGGTGTGGCAGTAATTATCGTGACCGGTATTCCGTTGATTATCGCCGATAAATTGATTGGCGGTGGCGATGGCACTGCCGGAATTGCCGCTTCCAGTTCCGCAGGGGCCGCGGTAGCGACACCTGTGCTGATTGCAGAAATGGTGCCTGCGTTTAAACCGATGGCTCCGGCAGCAACTTCGCTGGTAGCGACGGCAGTCATTGTGACTTCGATTCTGGTGCCAATTCTTACCTCTATCTGGTCACGTAAAGTCAAAGCCAGAGCGGCGAAAATCGAAATTTTAGGTACGGTGAAATAAACCTGCTTCCTTAATCCCCACCGCCGGATGAACTAACGTTCGTCCGGTTTGCTATTGAGTTCCTGCCTGGATACTTACCGCGAAAACAGCACGCCTGACATAAAATAAATATGGTCTAATGGGGAAATTTCTCGTGGAGAGGGAACAGATGCGATATCCGGTTGATGTATACACAGGCAAGATTCAGGCTTATCCCGAAGGCAAACCCAGCGCAATTGCCAAAATCCAGGTTGATGGTGAGTTGATGCTGACGGAGCTGGGGCTGGAAGGTGACGAGCAGGCGGAGAAAAAGGTTCACGGCGGGCCAGACAGAGCGCTGTGTCATTATCCTCGTGAGCACTATCTCTACTGGGCGCGGGAATTTCCGGAACAGGCGGAGTTGTTTGTTGCGCCTGCGTTTGGTGAAAATCTCTCAACCGACGGTCTGACGGAAAGTAATGTTTATATGGGCGATATTTTCCGCTGGGGAGAGGCATTAATTCAGGTCAGCCAGCCGCGCTCGCCTTGCTATAAACTCAATTACCATTTTGATATCAGCGATATAGCGCAGTTGATGCAAAACACGGGTAAAGTGGGCTGGCTATATAGCGTGATAGCGCCGGGGAAAGTGTCTGCGGACGCACCGCTGGAGCTGGTTTCCCGTGTCAGCGATGTGACCGTGCAGGAGGCTGCCGCCATCGCATGGCATATGCCGTTTGATGACGATCAGTATCACTGTTTACTCTCCGCCGCCGGGTTATCGAAAAGCTGGACGCGAACGATGCAAAAGCGCCGACTGAGCGGCAAGATCGAAGATTTTTCCCGCCGGTTGTGGGGAAAATAACCCCCGGAGTGTAGGCCTGATAAGACGCTATCAGCGTCGCATCAGGCATCCTGCTCAAATGCCGGATGCGGCGTAAACGCCTTATCCTGCCTACAAATGCGGAGTTTAACTCCGCTTATACAGCGGCAACCAAATCACCAGCCGTAAACCGCCCAGCGGGCTGTCTTCTGCCTTCACCCAGCCACGATGCTGCTGAATGGCGGTTTCAACAATCGCCAGCCCCAAACCTGTACCGCCAGATTCACGATCGCGTGCTTCATCGGTCCGATAGAACGGACGGAAAATCTGTTCGCGATCTTCCGGGCTAACGCCAGGACCATCGTCGTCCACCGTAATGGTGATACCGTCTTTATCTACCGCAAAGCCCACTTCAATCTTCGTATGGGAATAACGCAGAGCATTACGAACAATGTTTTCCAGCGCACTTTCCAGGGCGTTCGGATTGCCGTACAGCGGCCACGGCCCAGGCGGGAAGTTAACTGTCAACGACTTGCCCATTTGCTCGGCTTCGAACGCCGCGTTATCCAGCACTTCGCCCCACAACTGGTTGGCTTTGATGGTCTCGCTTACCAGCGCGTTTTTTTGCTGATTACGTGACATCACCAACAGGTCGTTAATCATGCTGTCCAGACGTTGCGCTTCGGTTTCAATACGCTCCAGTTCTTTGCTTTCACCGCTACGACGGCGCAGTAACGCCGTACCCAGTTGCAGACGCGTCAGTGGCGTGCGCAGCTCGTGAGAGATATCAGAAAGCAGACGCTGCTGGGAGGTCATCATACGCTCCAGCGCGGTGACCATCTGGTTAAAACTGGCACCTGCGGCAAGGAATTCCTGTGGCCCCGCTTCCAGTTCCGGGTGCTGGCGTAAGTTTCCCTGGGCAACTTCATCGGCAGCGTTTTTCAGCTTACGCGCCGGTTTTGCCAGACTCCAGGCCAACCACAACAGCAGCGGCGTACTGACCAACATGGTGACAATCAGCAGTAATAGCGGGCGGTCAAACAGTAAGTTAATGAAATCGGATTGAGAACTGCTGGCCGGACGAATCAGATAAAGTTGGTAATTATCTTCGCCATCACGCACGGAGAACGGACCGACCAGTTCCACGCGGCCATACTTTTTCTTCTGCGGATGATCGGCGTTATCGGCCTGACCAATAAAGTTACGAATGATCTGCATTTCGCTGCGTTCAGCGCCGATCACGCGGCCTTCGGTGGTCACTAATAACAAACGCTGTCCTGGCGGTGCCCACTTATCAATCGCCCGGAACAGACGCCGCCACCACATTAAATCGTTGGGCGGATCGTTCGCCAGCTCCGCTTCAACATGCTGCTCAATCATCAGACCCTGACGCTGTTCGCTATCCAGAAGCTCGGTCATCTGGCGTGAATCGAGCTTGGGTAACATCAAAACCAACATCAACACCAGCGCCAGCGTCAGCCAGAAGATGGCGAAGATGCGCGCGGTTAAGCTGCCTATCATGAAGCAGAAACCATCAGGTAGCCGCGACCACGCAAAGTTTTAAACCACGGGTGACCATCTTTACGATCCGGCAGTTTACGACGCAGGTTGGAAATGTGCATATCGATAGCGCGGTCGAAAGGCGTCAGGCGTTTGCCCAGCACTTCCTGGCTTAAATGTTCACGGGAAACCACCTGACCCAGATGCTGTGCCAGCAAATAGAGCAGGGTAAACTCAGTACCGGTTAACTCCAGCGTTTGCCCGTCGAAGCTGGCTTCCTGACGGCCTGGATTCAGCACTAAGGCATCAACTTCCAGTGTCGGTGAACCGTTGTCGTTGTTTTGCTGTTGCTCGCTCCAGTGCGAACGGCGCAGGATCGCGCGAATACGTGCCACCAGCTCACGATCATTAAACGGTTTCGGGAGATAGTCATCTGCGCCCAGCTCAAGGCCGAGAACGCGATCAAGTTCACTGCCGCGCGCCGTCAACATAATGACAGGCGTCTGGTGTGTCTGGCGAAGTGCTTTTAATGTGTCGATACCATTTTTCTTCGGCATCATTACGTCAAGCAAAAGTAAATCAATGCTGTCGTCCAGAAGATCAAGCGCCTGTTCCCCATCGTGGGCAACAATCACGTTGAAGCCTTCCATCTCGAGCAGCTCCTTTAATAGGGAAGTCAGCTCTCGGTCATCATCAACTAACAGGATTTTATTCATTGTTTAAATACCTCCGAGGCAGAAATTACGTCATCAGACGTCGCTAATCCATGACTTTACGTTGTTTTACACCCCCTGACGCATGTTTGCAGCCTGAATCGTAAACTCTCTATCGTTGAATCGCGACAGAAAGATTTTGGGAGCAAATGATGCGCATAGTTACCGCTGCCGTCATGGCCTCAACGCTGGCAGTCAGTTCATTAAGCCACGCTGCTGAAGTCGGTTCAGGCGATAACTGGCATCCGGGTGAAGAACTTACGCAGCGCAGTACGCAGAGCCATATGTTCGACGGCATAAGTTTAACCGAACATCAGCGTCAGCAGATGCGAGATCTTATGCAACAGGCCCGGCACGAACAGCCTCCTGTTAATGTTAGCGAACTGGAGACAATGCATCGCCTTGTCACCGCAGAAAATTTTGATGAAAACGCTGTGCGCGCACAGGCAGAAAAAATGGCGAATGAGCAAATTGCTCGTCAGGTTGAGATGGCAAAAGTCCGCAACCAAATGTATCGCCTGTTAACGCCGGAGCAGCAAGCGGTTTTAAACGAGAAACATCAACAACGAATGGAGCAGTTGCGTGACGTGACGCAATGGCAAAAAAGTTCATCGTTGAAGCTATTGAGTAGTAGCAACTCACGTTCCCAGTAGTAAACCCTGTTTTCCTTGCCATAGACACCATCCCTGTCTTCCCCCACATGATGTGGGGGTTTTTTTTATCCTCAATTTGCCTGCTGCTTAATGCATTGCAGATGATTTGCTTCCGTTATACTAGCGTCAGTTGATAGCGGGAGTATTTATGAATCAATCTTATGGACGGCTGGTCAGTCGGGCGGCGATTGCTGCGACGGCGATGGCTTCGCTGCTATTGCTGATTAAAATTTTTGCATGGTGGTATACCGGGTCGGTGAGTATTCTCGCCGCGCTGGTGGATTCGCTGGTGGATATCGGCGCGTCGTTGACGAATTTACTGGTGGTGCGATATTCCCTGCAACCTGCCGACGATAATCACTCGTTTGGTCACGGTAAAGCTGAGTCCCTCGCGGCGCTGGCGCAAAGTATGTTTATCTCCGGTTCGGCACTATTCCTGTTTTTGACGGGTATTCAACATCTGATATCTCCAACACCGATGACAGATCCAGGCGTCGGGGTTATCGTGACAATTGTGGCGCTAATTTGTACGATTATCCTTGTCTCGTTTCAGCGTTGGGTGGTGCGCCGGACGCAAAGCCAGGCGGTGCGGGCTGATATGCTACATTACCAGTCTGATGTTATGATGAACGGCGCAATTCTGCTCGCGCTGGGGTTGTCCTGGTACGGCTGGCATCGCGCCGATGCTCTGTTTGCATTGGGAATCGGCATCTATATTTTATATAGCGCGTTACGCATGGGATATGAGGCGGTACAGTCATTACTGGATCGCGCATTACCTGATGAGGAACGGCAAGAAATTATTGATATCGTGACTTCCTGGCCGGGTGTTAGCGGCGCTCACGATCTTCGCACGCGGCAGTCAGGGCCGACCCGCTTTATTCAGATTCATTTGGAAATGGAAGACTCTCTGCCTTTGGTTCAGGCACATATGGTGGCGGATCAGGTAGAGCAGGCTATTTTACGGCGTTTTCCGGGATCGGATGTGATTATCCATCAGGACCCCTGTTCCGTCGTACCCAGGGAGGGTAAACGGTCTATGCTTTCATAATCAGTATAAAAGAGAGCCAGACCCGCATTTTGTGTATAAAATACCGCCATTTGGCCTGACCTGAATCAATTCAGCAGGAAGTGATTGTTATACTATTTGCACATTCGTTGGATCACTTCGATGTGCAAGAAGACTTCCGGCAACAGATTTCATTTTGCATTCCAAAGTTCAGAGGTAGTCATGATTAAGAAAATCGGTGTGTTGACAAGCGGCGGTGATGCGCCAGGCATGAACGCCGCAATTCGCGGGGTTGTTCGTTCTGCGCTGACAGAAGGTCTGGAAGTAATGGGCATTTATGACGGCTATCTGGGTCTGTATGAAGACCGTATGGTACAGCTAGACCGTTACAGCGTTTCTGACATGATCAACCGTGGCGGTACGTTCCTCGGTTCTGCGCGTTTCCCGGAATTCCGCGACGAGAACATCCGCGCCGTGGCTATCGAAAACCTGAAAAAACGTGGGATCGATGCGCTGGTGGTTATCGGCGGTGACGGTTCCTACATGGGTGCAATGCGTCTGACCGAAATGGGCTTCCCGTGCATCGGCCTGCCGGGTACTATCGACAACGACATCAAAGGCACTGACTACACTATCGGTTTCTTCACTGCGCTGAGCACCGTTGTAGAAGCGATCGACCGTCTGCGTGACACCTCTTCTTCTCACCAGCGTATTTCCGTGGTGGAAGTGATGGGCCGTTATTGTGGCGATCTGACGCTGGCTGCGGCTATTGCCGGTGGCTGTGAATTCGTTGTGGTTCCGGAAGTTGAATTCAGCCGTGAAGACCTGGTAAACGAAATCAAAGCGGGTATCGCGAAAGGTAAAAAACACGCGATCGTGGCGATTACCGAACATATGTGTGATGTTGACGAACTGGCGCATTTCATCGAGAAAGAAACCGGTCGTGAAACCCGCGCAACTGTGCTGGGCCACATCCAGCGCGGTGGTTCTCCGGTGCCTTACGACCGTATTCTGGCTTCCCGTATGGGCGCTTACGCTATCGATCTGCTGCTGGCAGGTTACGGCGGTCGTTGCGTAGGTATCCAGAACGAACAGCTGGTTCACCACGACATCATCGACGCTATCGAAAACATGAAGCGTCCGTTCAAAGGCGACTGGCTGGATTGCGCGAAAAAACTGTATTAATGATTTCGGAAAAAGGCAGATTCCTTTAGCCTGAAACCGATGACAGAAGCAAAAATGCCTGATTCGCTTCGCTTATCAGGCCTACGTGAATTCTGCAATTTATTGAATTTACAAACTTTTGTAGGCCGGATAAGGCGTTCGCGCCGCATCCGGCATTGATAAAGCGCACTTTGTCAGCAATATGAGGCGGATTTCTTCCGCCTTTTTAACCCCCAACATATACCCGCAAGTTATAGCCAATCTTTTTTTATTCTTTAATGTTTGGTTAACCTTCTGGCACGCTTTGCTCATCACAACACAACATAAGAGAGTCGGGCGATGAACAAGTGGGGCGTAGGGTTAACATTTTTGCTGGCGACAACCAGCGTTATGGCAAAGGATATTCAGCTTCTTAACGTTTCATATGATCCAACGCGCGAATTGTACGAACAGTACAACAAGGCATTCAGCGCCCACTGGAAACAGCAAACTGGTGATAACGTGGTGATTCGTCAGTCACACGGTGGTTCAGGTAAACAAGCGACGTCGGTAATCAACGGTATTGAAGCTGATGTTGTCACGCTGGCTCTGGCCTATGACGTGGACGCAATTGCGGAACGCGGGCGGATTGATAAAGAGTGGATCAAACGTCTGCCGGATAACTCCGCACCGTACACTTCCACCATTGTTTTCCTGGTGCGTAAGGGCAATCCGAAGCAGATCCATGACTGGAACGATCTGATTAAACCGGGTGTTTCAGTGATCACGCCTAATCCGAAAAGCTCTGGTGGCGCGCGCTGGAATTACCTGGCTGCCTGGGGCTACGCGCTGCATCACAACAACAACGATCAGGCAAAAGCACAGGATTTTGTTCGGGCACTGTATAAAAACGTCGAAGTTCTGGATTCTGGCGCGCGTGGCTCCACTAACACTTTTGTCGAGCGCGGAATTGGCGATGTACTGATTGCCTGGGAAAACGAAGCTCTGCTGGCAGCGAATGAACTGGGGAAAGATAAATTCGAAATCGTCACGCCGAGTGAGTCTATCCTCGCAGAGCCAACCGTGTCGGTGGTCGATAAAGTGGTCGAGAAAAAAGGTACTAAAGAGGTGGCGGAAGCCTACCTGAAATATCTCTACTCGCCAGAAGGTCAGGAAATTGCCGCGAAAAACTACTACCGTCCGCGCGACGCTGAGGTGGCGAAAAAGTACGAAAATGCGTTTCCAAAGCTGAAGTTATTCACCATTGATGAAGAGTTCGGCGGCTGGACGAAAGCGCAAAAAGAGCATTTTGCTAACGGCGGTACGTTCGATCAGATCAGCAAACGCTGATTTCTCCAGGATAATTATCAAACCCGGTGGTTTCTCGCGACCGGGTTTTTTATTTGTCACGATTTTGCGTTACCCTTGCATCTCTTTGAGGTACAGGGAAAAAAAGATGAAAAAAGCGGGTCTTCTTTTTTTGGTGATGATAGTTATCGCCGTTGTGGCTGCCGGTATTGGTTACTGGAAATTAACCGGTGAAGAGTCGGTTACATTACGTAAGATTGTCCTTGAGGAATGTTTGCCCAATCAGCAGCAAAATCAAAATCCTTCGCCATGTGCGGAAGTCAAACCCAATGCCGGATACGTGGTTTTAAAAGATCTTAATGGCCCACTGCAATATCTGTTGATGCCAACGTATCGTATTAACGGTACTGAAAGTCCTTTGTTGACCGATCCTTCAACGCCGAACTTCTTTTGGTTGGCCTGGCAGGCGCGTGATTTTATGAGCAAAAAATACGGCCAGCCGGTTCCCGATCGCGCGGTTTCTTTGGCGATCAACTCCCGCACCGGGCGTACGCAAAACCATTTTCATATTCATATCTCTTGTATTCGTCCTGATGTGCGCGAACAACTGGATAACAATCTGGCGAACATCAGCAGCCGCTGGTTGCCACTGCCAGGTGGTTTGCGCGGGCATGAATACCTGGCGCGTCGGGTAACGGAAAGCGAACTGGTACAACGCAGCCCATTTATGATGCTGGCAGAAGAAGTACCTGAGGCGCGGGAACATATGGGAAGCTACGGGCTGGCGATGGTACGGCAGAGTGATAACTCATTTGTATTGCTGGCGACACAACGAAATCTACTGACGCTTAACCGTGCTTCAGCCGAGGAAATTCAGGATCATCAGTGTGAGATTTTGCGTTAAGGCGAAGAGTTAAGGAAAGTAAGTGCCGGATATGAAATCCGGCACCTGTCAGACTTAAGCCTGTTTAGCCGCTTCTGCAGCTTTAACGATTACTGCGAAGGCGTCAGCTTTCAGAGAAGCACCACCAACCAGCGCGCCGTCGATATCCGGCTGAGCAAACAGTTCTGCAGCGTTAGACGCGTTTACAGAGCCGCCGTACTGAATGATCACTTGTTCAGCGATGTTAGCGTCAACTTTAGCGATGTGGTTACGGATGAATTTGTGAACAGCCTGTGCCTGAGCCGGAGTTGCAGATTTGCCAGTACCGATTGCCCATACAGGTTCGTAAGCGATAACCGCACCTTCGAATGCCGCAGCACCCTGAGTTTTCAGTACCGCGTCGATCTGACGTGCGCAAACTTCTTCAGTTTTGCCCGCTTCGTTTTCAGCTTCGGTTTCACCGATGCACAGAACCGGAGTCAGACCCTGCTCTTTCAGCACCGCGAATTTTTTCGCGATCAGTTCGTCAGACTCTTTGTGGTAAGTACGACGTTCAGAGTGGCCGATGATGATGTACTGTGCGCCGATGTCTTTCAGCATAGCAGCAGAGGTTTCACCGGTGAATGCGCCGGACAGGTTCAGGTCCACGTTTTGCGCACCCAGCATGATGTGGCTGCCTTCAGCTTCACGCTTCGCCATATCGATGTACATTTCCGGTGGTGCGATTGCAACCGCACAGCCAGCAACACCTGCCAGCTCTTTACGCAGGTTAGAAACCAGCTCGTGAACCATGTGGCGGCTGCCGTTCAGTTTCCAGTTACCCATCACTAAAGGATGTCGCATTTTAATTCTCCACGCTTATAAGCGAATAAAGGAAGATGGCCGCCCCGCAGGGCAGCAGGTCTGTGAAACAGTATAGAGATTCATCGGCACAAAGGCTTTGCTTTTTGTCATTTATTCAAACCTTCAAGCGATTCAGATAGCGCCAGCTTAATCGGTTCAACAGCGAAGGTCAGCCCCTTTTCGCCGTTGTCCGCGACAACATAACGCAGTGCACCTTCTGTCTCGGTGTAATAACGTTTGTTTTTCCCCGCCGTTAGTAGCGACTGCAGTTTTTTCTGGCTTTGTGTTTTGGTCATTAATGGGGTGAGTGTGCGGATCACCGCTGCCATATATTCCTGAGCTTTCGCTTTCGCGGCTTTTTGCTCTGGCCCCTGGATGGGTAGCCAGGTCATTTGAATGCTTTTGATTTTTAAGGTACCGCGCTCCAGCGCTGTAGAAGCATACAAGTTCTCGTTAATTTTACTTGCAGCACGAGTGAGATTGGCTTTGTCGGGACTGCTGTCGATGGCACGAAATTCGTTCAGTGGCAGGCTGGGATTCTGGCTGTTAAAGTCTTCTCGAAACTGGCTGATGGAGAGATCGAAAGTAGGGGCTCCAGCCAGCAGATAAGGCGCGGTCGTTGCCGTATCTGGTGTTTGTGCATGCGCCGTTGTTGTAACGGTTAATGCAGAACATAAGAGAAAAAACAGCGTACACCCTGGCTTCATTGACAGTACCTTTTGTTATGACTGGCTCCGATTAAAACGATATCTGTCGCCCTTGTCAAAAGGGTAGAATCCTGGAAAAGACAACCATCAAGGAACTTACATGACCATACAGCAATGGTTATTCTCATTTAAAGGGCGTATTGGACGCCGTGATTTCTGGATTTGGATAGGCCTGTGGTTCGCAGGCATGCTGGTGCTTTTCTCACTGGCGGGTAAAAATTTACTCGATATTCAGACCGCGGCGTTTTGCCTTGTGTGCTTGCTCTGGCCAACAGCGGCAGTAACCGTTAAGCGCTTGCATGATCGCGGGCGTTCCGGCGCATGGGCATTTCTGATGATTGTGGCGTGGATGCTACTGGCGGGTAACTGGGCGATTTTACCGGGTGTCTGGCAATGGGCGGTAGGGCGTTTTGTCCCGACGTTGATTCTGGTGATGATGCTTATCGATCTTGGTGCGTTTGTTGGCACACAAGGCGAAAATAAATATGGTAAAGATACTCAGGATGTGAAGTATAAAGCCGACAATAAATCAAGTAATTAACCTTTAATATATCTCTTACTGCTATTTTTTTCCGGGATTGTTATTTCCACGATGCAAATGACAATGCCCGGAAAATCCTTCTGAACTCTTCACCTTAAGCAATATCAAAAAAAATGGTAATCCATAAGATCATTACTTGTTTGTTCTTCCCTTAACGGCGCATTATTCTTAAGTCGTAATCGACAGAGAGGCGAATATACAGAGGTGCCCTATGAAAGATGTCGTAGATAAATGCAGTACTAAAGGATGTGCGATTGATATCGGTACGGTGATTGATAACGACAACTGTACCAGTAAGTTTTCGCGCTTTTTTGCCACCCGCGAAGAAGCAGAGTCCTTTATGACCAAACTGAAAGAGCTTGCCGCCGCTGCATCCTCTGCAGATGAAGGGGCCAGCGTGGCCTATAAGATTAAGGATCTGGAGGGGCAAGTTGAGCTTGATGCGGCCTTCACCTTCTCATGCCAGGCCGAGATGATTATTTTTGAGTTATCACTGCGTTCGTTAGCTTGATGGAGTTGCTTTAGAAGGAGTTAAACATGGCTTATAAACACATTGGCGTGGCAATTTCCGGGAATGAAGAAGATGCCTTACTGGTGAATAAAGCCCTGGAGCTCGCCAGACATAATGACGCTCACCTGACGTTAATTCATATTGATGATGGCTTAAGCGAGTTGTATCCGGGTATCTACTTCCCTGCAACAGAAGATATTCTTCAATTGTTGAAGAATAAGTCGGATAACAAGCTGTATAAACTGACGAAAAATATTCAATGGCCGAAGACAAAACTGCGTATTGAACGCGGAGAAATGCCGGAAACACTGCTGGAAATTATGCAAAAAGAGCAGTGCGACCTCCTTGTCTGTGGTCATCACCACTCATTTATCAACCGTTTGATGCCGGCATATCGCGGGATGATCAATAAGTTGAGTGCGGATTTGCTCATCGTGCCGTTTATCGATAAGTAACCGCTTACCAGTAATGCTCCGCTGTCATATGGCCCGGTCGGCGACGTAAATGTTTCGTCATCTGCCGGGTCTCTTTCAGCAACTGTTGGGTATCGCGCACCATCTGTGGATTGCCGCACAGCATCACATGGCTGGTTTCTTTATTCATCGGCAGGCCAATCGCGCTTTCCAGTTCACCACTTTCAATTAATGCCGGTATCCGTCCGGTGAGCGACCCCGCTGCCGTTTCCCGACTGACCACCGTCTGAATGCGCAGTTTTCCTTCGTAGCGTTTTTCCAGTTCTTGCATCAGTGGCAAATAGCTTAAGTCGGCGGCATAACGTGCGGCGTGCACCAGGACCAGATTTTTGAAGCGATCTAAATCTTTGCCTAGTTGTAGAATCGATAAATAAGGGCCAATCGCTGTACCGGTTGCCAGCATCCATAGCGTTTCGCAATCTGGCACTTCATCCAGAACAAAGAAGCCAGCTGCTTCGCTAACCACCTGCACTTCATCTCCTGGTTTCAGTGCCGCCAATCGTGGGCTTAATTTGCCATCGGGGACGGTGACCAGGTAAAACTCCAGATCGGGATTATCGGGCGAGTTAACATAGGAGTAGGCGCGCTGGACGCGTTCGCCGTCGATTTCAAGGCCAAGCTTGGTAAATTGCCCGGCGGTAAACGGATGCACAGGGGCGTGAACGGTGAGACTAAACAGGGCGTCGGTCCAGTTCTGCACTTTAGTGACTTTGCCTGTTACCCAATCAGCCATGTTTTTCTCCTGTTTTGATTGACTTGCCTTATCTTCGTTCTCCGAACAAAAAAATTCCAGTCCCGAAGGACTGGAAGGCTCAATCGATCAAATCAATCAGAGGATGTGCACCTGCATTTCCGGGTCTTTGCGATCCAGATAGTGGATAGACTGAATGCGGCGAATGGTGCGTGATTTGCCGCGGATCAGCAGCGTTTCGGTAGTCGCGATATTGCCTTTGCGGCTAATGCCTTCCAGCAGATCGCCTTTGGTAATACCGGTGGCAGAGAAGATGACGTTATCGCTGCGCGCCATATCGCCCAGACGCAATACTTTACCGGCTTCGATGCCCATCGCTTTGCAGCGTGCCAGCTCCTGCTCGCCAATGCGACGATTCTCTTCATTGTCGCCTTTGACGTCATGACGCGCCAGCAGACGACCGTTCATGTCGCCATCTAATGCGCGGATCACCGCCGCAGAAACCACGCCTTCCGGCGCGCCACCAATTCCGTACAGCACGTCAACTTCGCTGTCTGGCATACAGGTGAGAATTGAGGCCGCAACGTCGCCATCCGGAATAGCAAATACGCGTACGCCGAGTTGCTGCATTTCAGCGATAACGGCATCGTGGCGTGGTTTAGCCAGAATCGTTACCGTCAGTTCGCTCAACGGTTTGCCGAGCGCCGCCGCTACATTGCGCAGGTTATCCGCCAGCGGCAGGTTCAGATCAATGGTGCCTTTGGCTCCCGGCCCGACAATCAGCTTCTCCATATACATATCCGGCGCATTGAGGAAGCAGCCTTTATCGCCTACTGCCAGCACCGCCAGCGCGTTAGCCTGACCCATCGCCGTCATGCGCGTGCCTTCAATCGGATCAACAGCAATATCTACCGCGTCGCCGCGACCAGTACCGACTTTTTCACCAATGTAGAGCATCGGTGCTTCGTCGATTTCACCTTCACCAATGACGATGGTGCCGTCAATGTTGACCTGGTTGAGCATAATACGCATGGCGTTTACCGCCGCGCCGTCCGCGGTGTTTTTATCGCCGCGTCCTAACCATTTGTAGCCAGCCAGCGCCGCAGATTCGGTGACGCGGGAAAATTCGATGGCAAGTTCTCGTCTCATAGCAAACTCTAAGCAGTAAGGAATGGCGCGAAGTGTAGCACAGGGGAAGGGTGGGATTATTGATGTGTGCGGGGTTGCCCCCGCACGGTTTCAGAGTCTGCGTGATGCCGGATGCGGCGTGAACGCCTTATCCCGCCTACACAAAATGGCATTGGCTCGTAGGCCTGATAAGACGCGTAAGCGTCGCATCAGGCGATCAGCATCAGGCAATCGATTCAGGTGCCTGACATTACTCGTCGTGTTCTTCCCACGCCATCGCGCGTTTGACCGCTTTTTTCCAGCCTGCGTAACGGTAATTACGCTCAGTGGTTTCGATGCCTGGACGGAACTCGCGCTCAATCACCGCTTTCTCTTGCAGCTCGTCGAGGTTCTGCCAGAAGCCAACCGCCAGGCCTGCGAGATAGGCCGCACCCAATGCGGTGACTTCGCGAACTTCCGGGCGCTCAACGCGGGTGCCGAGAATATCGGACTGGAATTGCATCAGGAAATTGTTTGCTACTGCGCCACCATCCACGCGCAGGGCGTGCAGACGGATACCAGAGTCGGCCTGCATCGCTTCCAGCACGTCACGCGTCTGATAAGCAATAGACTCCAGCGTCGCGCGTATAATGTGGTTAGCGTTCACCCCACGAGTCAGACCGAAAATCGCCCCGCGCGCATACGGGTCCCAGTACGGCGCACCCAGCCCGGTAAATGCCGGAACCACATACACACCATTGGTGTTTTGCACTTTGGTGGCGAAATATTCGGAATCGTAGGCGTCGTTAATCAACTTCATCTCATCGCGCAGCCACTGAATGGATGCGCCTGCCATAAACACCGCACCTTCCAACGCATAGTTCACTTCGCCAGTCGGGCCGCAGGCGATGGTGGTCAGCAGGCCGTTTTCTGATTTCACCGCTTTCTCGCCAGTGTTCATCAGCATAAAGCAGCCAGTGCCATAGGTGTTCTTCGCCATCCCTTCTTTCACGCACAACTGACCAAACAGCGCGGCCTGCTGGTCACCGGCGATCCCGGAGATTGGAATACGCGTGCCGCCTTTGCCGCCAATGTTAGTCTGACCGTACACTTCGGAAGAACGACGCACTTCTGGCAGCATCTCGCGCGGAATATCCAGCACTTCCAGCATTTTGTCGTCCCAGTCCAGGGTATGGATGTTGAACAACATGGTACGAGAGGCGTTGGTATAATCGGTCACATGGACACGGCCCTGAGTCATTTTCCAGATAAGCCACGTATCAACCGTACCAAACAGCAATTCACCACGACGCGCACGCTCGCGAGAGCCTTCCACATGGTCGAGGATCCACTTCACTTTGGTGCCAGAAAAGTACGGGTCAATCACCAGACCGGTATTGCTGCGGATATAATCTTCTAAACCGTCACGTTTTAAATGCTCGCAGATTTCTGCGGTACGACGGCACTGCCAGACAATGGCGTTATAGATAGGCTTGCCGGTTTCTTTTTCCCAGACAATAGTGGTTTCACGCTGGTTCGTAATACCGATAGCTGCAATTTGATCGGAACTGATATCGGCTTTCGCCAGCACTTCTACCAGCGTGGAGCTTTGGGTGGCCCAGATTTCCATTGGGTCGTGTTCTACCCAGCCTGGTTTTGGGTAGATTTGCTCAAATTCGCGCTGCGACACGCTAATGATATTGGCATCGTGATCCATTACGACCGCGCGGGAGCTGGTGGTGCCCTGGTCGAGCGCAACGATATATTTTTTTTCAGTCATGTTTAATTGTCCCGTAGTCATATTACAGCGAAGCTTTTTGTTCTGAAGGAGTTGTGGTCTCCTTTTCTTCCACAACACAGATATCGCAAGGCAAATGGCGACCAATCAGTTTGCGGTAGGCAAATGCACCTACAATCGCGCCAACGATAGGGCCAAAAAGCGGCACCAGGAAGTAAGGAATGTCTCTGCCGCCGGTAAAGGCGACATTGCCCCAGCCCGCCAGCCAGGCAAAGACTTTCGGACCGAAGTCACGCGCTGGGTTCATGGCAAAACCCGTCAATGGGCCCATAGATGCGCCAATGACCGCAATCAGTAGACCAATCAGCAAGGGAGCCAAAGGGCCGCGTGGTACACCGTTGCCATCGTCCGTTAACGCCAGGATCAGCCCCATCAGAATAGCGGTAATCACCATCTCAACTGCGAAAGCCTGCACAAAATTGATATGAGGATTAGGGTAAGTAGAGAAAGTGCCTGCCAGATCAACACTTTCAACGCTGCCGCGAACAATGTGATGAGTCTGCTCGAAGTCGAAAAATAAATTGTAGTAAAGCCCGTAAACTAAAGCCGCAGCACAGAAAGCGCCGGCAACTTGTGAAACGATAAAAGGAATAACTTTGCGCTTGTCGAAACAGGCAAACAGCCACAATGCAATGGTAACAGCGGGGTTAAGATGCGCGCCGGAAACCCCTGCGGTCAGGTAGATGGCCATTGCCACCCCCAGTCCCCAAATGACACTGATTTCCCACTGACCAAAAGACGCACCAGCGACTTTTAGTGCTGCAACGCAACCCACACCGAAAAAAATCAACAACCCGGTACCGAGGAATTCAGCAATGCACTGGCCTTTCAAGGTTGATTTTTGACTCATAATCGGATCCTGAAGAGTTAATGTTTGTTGTATGCGTGAAAGTCACGGACCTCCACGATGCTTGTAGGCATGCTGTAAACTTATCGTTAACGAGCAAAAACGAGAAATATCGAACTTAAAATGTGTGTGCTTCGTCATAAAATGAGCGTTATCGCGCCATTTATTCCATCTGATTGTACATGATGCATGTTTGTTAGATCATTCGCGCAACAAATTTATTAACATTTTCGATTGGTGTGGATTATGTCTCCAGGAGAAGGATGAAAAGTGTGGCAAACCGTAATCTGCAAGGCGTGCCGCTGGACAGCGATGGCGCGGCTTCATACAATCGGAGCTAACTAAAGTGCGCTCGTATTTATTAAGGCGTCACCGGTAATCGGGACGAGGATTTTTTATCCATCAACGCCTTGCAATTCAGGAGAGGTATGACAATGTCATTAGAAGTGTTTGAGAAACTGGAAGCAAAAGTACAGCAGGCGATTGATACCATCACTCTGTTGCAGATGGAAATCGAAGAGCTGAAAGAAAAAAACAACTCACTGTCGCAGGAAGTTCAAAATGCTCAGCATCAGCGCGAAGAGCTGGAGCGTGAGAACAACCATCTGAAAGAACAGCAGAACGGCTGGCAGGAACGTCTGCAGGCCCTGCTGGGTCGCATGGAAGAGGTTTAATCTCTTCCACGCAGAGGCGCCGCAAGGCGCCTTATTTTTTACTTCACTGTATTTTTAGCAGACAACATAATCTCCATCGCCTGTTGGCGATATTTATCTGCCGTATCTGGCTCCATTAATGCAATGATCCCCACAGCCCTGGGGGTGTCTTCAAGATAAACACTGATGGTTCTTTTCTGCTGACCATCAAAATTTATCAACACATCCTGATACTTACAGGTGAAATGTTTGGCATTACAATCATGAAACTGGAAGGTTTCTTCATTGTATTGATCCTTGAGATTGTCTCGCTGCATCTTCTTTAACTCTTCCAGCGAGTCATCGGCGCTACGTCCTGCGGGCAGGCGGAAAGCAGAAATAAAGACGCTATTATCTTCACTTCTTATATCAATGGTTTTATCAGTACTAATAGAAACCGTATTCCAGTGTCGGTTTGGGACAGTCACGGAAATAGCTGCCTTCTCAAACGTATAGTGCCACGGGGTGAACAGACGAAACGTATTGCCGACGTTGGATAAAAGCAGGACTCCCAATACCCAACAGTACCCGCGAGTAAAACTGGCGAAGTTACGCGTTTTTTTAGTGAATGTGCACAGAATACCTGACACAAGCACGGGAAGTAATAACGGCCCAAGAAGTACTGAACCGATATACTCGCCAACCATCCCAGGATCTCCAGTAAGCAAGTTACTGTGCTGAAGATGACTAAGAAAAATAGTTATTATCCATAGTATTAATAAGATAACGTATCTCATATCAATCCATTATTATTAACATGCACATCAGATCATTGACGAGCAGAAAGCATCATTTTCATTACTTCTTCTTGATATTCGTCCAAATAATCTGGGTCGATAGCTGCGACCAGTTGTATCAAATTAGTGTTATCCAGTAGAGTCATGAAAATAACATGTCTTACTTTGCCATCACTCATTGTTTGCACTCCTTCTTGATAAGCGCAGGCAAATCCCTGAACATCACAAACATGCATTTCTGCAGTTCCGTTTTGAGTCGCGGTAAGTTCCTCGATTGAATGCACACCGAGTTCATTTTGTGAGAAGGCAACAATAGCTAAAATAGCATGGGCATCCCGGGTCACCAGGGTTGGTCCTTGTTTTACTATATTGGCAACCCACTGTTTGCTCGGAACCGTGACGGTGATACCTGGCTCCGGGAAAGTATAATCCCATATGCTGTGTCGTTCCCACACCGTATAGCTGCTATAGATAAGAAATAATCCCATTAACCAACAAGTGCCGCGAATAAAGCTGCGGCTGCTTCTTTTTTTTATCGTTATACAGATGATTGTGGCGATAATAAATGATAAGGCAAGTGGGTTAAAAAATACGTTAGCAAAATATAAAATCATTTCACCCGCGTTGCCAGATAAAAGAAATTTGTAGCGGAAATGGTTAACGGCTATAAGTAATAAATATATAAATAAAAGAATAATATTCTGCATGAATACGTCCATGTATAAAAAAGGGGAATTTAATTCCCCTTTTAACGCATGGCAGATACTTATTCAATATCCAGCGGATCTTCTGAAAGAATAATCCCGGTATTGTCGGCATAAAGATGGTCGCCGGAGAAGAAGGTAACACCGCCAAAATTGACGCGGACATCGCTTTCGCCAATGCCTTCGCCAGCGGCACCAACCGGAATTGCCGCCATCGCCTGGATGCCGATATCCAACTCTTCCAGGTCATCTACCTGACGCACCGCGCCGTAAATGACCAGACCTTCCCATTCATTTTGTACTGCCAGACGCGCCAGTTCAGCATCGACCAGTGCGCGACGAACAGAACCACCGCCATCGACGACAAGAACACGACCACGGCCATTCTGTTCGAGCAGATCGTACAGCAACCCGTTGTCCTCGAAACATTTTACCGTGATTATTTGTCCGCCAAACGACGCCCGTCCGCCAAAGTTGGAGAACAGCGGTTCCACGACGTTAACATCTTCTTGATAGATGTCACAAAGCTCGGAAGTATCGTATTTCATAGGCTTAACATTCAGTTGCTGCGAGAATTTTCAGTATATCGCGCTATGTGGTCTGTTGGCAAAATCATCAATTGTTAATTGATATTTGTCAGTTATGCTGCCCACTGGCTTAGGAATATCCCTACAACAAACAGCAGGTTAGTCAGTAACGCTCCCTTGACAGTGCGTTCCAGCATCGGTCGCATCGCCACCGGGTCCATTTCCCGCATCACATAACGGGCTTGCTTCACCAGCAACGGTGCCGCCAGCAGGAACAGCCAGCCCCACAGGCTATGCAGCGAAAAGAGATTAAACAGCGCCAGACATACCAGAGAGCCCATCAGCAGGCAGGCATGATAACGACGCGCGTTCACTTCACCTAAGCGCACCACCAGCGTGTTTTTGCCGTTTTCGCGGTCGCTATTGATATCACGCAGGTTATTAATGTTCAGTACTGCCGTTGCCAGCAGGCCGCATGCGGTCGCCGGAAGGATCAGTGCCGGAATCAATGTATGAGCCTGTAAATACCAGCTCCCCATGACGCTTAACCAGCCAAAGAAAACCAGTACGGAAATATCACCCAGACCGATATAACCATAAGGACGATTGCCCACGGTGTAGGTGATAGCGGCAATGATCGACAACCCGCCAAGAATCAGGAAACCGACAAAATCAGCCAGCGTATGGCATGCCACTGCAACCAGTGCCAGCCCAGAGAGACAGATGAGCACGACGGTAATAATGAGCGCCCGTTTCATCTCTTGCTGGGTAATGACCCCTTTTTGCATGCCGCGTAGCGGCCCAATGCGGTCAGGTTTATCGCTGCCTTTTACTGCATCGCCGTAATCATTGGCGAGGTTAGAAAGGATCTGTAATAGCCCGGCGGTAATCAGTGCCAGCAGGGCGACCAGCGGATCAAAATGACCTTGCCACCATGCCAGCGCCGTCCCGACGATAATTGCAGCAAAGGCGAGGGGGAGGGTTTTAGGTCGTAAACTTTCCAGCCACGCCTGAGTTCGGCTAATTTGTTGTTCAGTCATAATACGCGCCAATAAAAATGGGGCCTTTCAGCCCCATCAAACAATGATGAAAATGATTGAACGCGATTATAGGATAAAACGGCTCAGATCTTCATCTGCCACCAACGCATCCAGATGTTTGCTCACATAATCTGCGTCAATAGTGATATTTTGACCGCTTAAATCGCTGGCGTCGTAGGAAATCTCTTCCATTAAACGCTCCAGAACAGTGTGTAAACGACGAGCACCGATGTTTTCGGTAGATTCGTTCACCTGCCATGCCGCTTCCGCGATGCGTTTAATACCGGAGTCGGTAAACTCGATATTTACGCCTTCAGTCGCCATCAGTGCTTTGTACTGCACGGTGATAGAGGCATTCGGCTCGGTCAGAATACGCTCGAAGTCGCTGGTGGTCAGTGCCTGCAGTTCAACGCGGATTGGCAGACGACCTTGCAGTTCCGGGATCAGGTCAGACGGTTTCGCAATCTGGAACGCGCCAGAAGCGATAAACAGAATGTGGTCAGTTTTGACCATCCCGTGTTTGGTGGAAACCGTGCAACCTTCTACCAGCGGCAGCAGGTCACGCTGAACGCCTTCACGAGAAACATCCGGACCGGAAGACTCGCCGCGCTTACAGATTTTGTCGATTTCGTCGATAAACACGATCCCGTGCTGCTCAACAGCGTCGATAGCGTCTTGCTTCAGCTCTTCCGGGTTCACCAGTTTCGCCGCTTCTTCTTCAATCAGCAGCTTCATGGCGTCTTTGATTTTCAGCTTACGCGCTTTTTGCTTCTGACCGCCCAGGTTCTGGAACATAGACTGCAGCTGGCTGGTCATCTCTTCCATGCCTGGAGGAGCCATAATTTCAACGCCCATCGGTGCTGCGGCAAGATCGATCTCGATTTCTTTGTCATCAAGCTGGCCTTCACGCAGTTTTTTGCGGAATGCCTGACGAGCAGCGGACGGTTCCTGCTGCTGTTCGGTCTGTCCCCAGTTGTTTTTAGCAGGTGGGATTAGCACGTCGAGAATACGTTCTTCTGCCAGTTCTTCAGCGCGATAACGGTTTTTCTCGATAGCCTGGACGCGTACCATTTTCACGGCGGCATCGGTCAGATCGCGAATAATAGAATCCACTTCCTTACCGACGTAGCCCACTTCGGTGAATTTGGTCGCTTCAACTTTGATGAACGGCGCATTCGCCAGCTTAGCCAGACGACGGGCGATTTCAGTTTTACCGACACCGGTCGGGCCGATCATCAGGATATTTTTCGGGGTCACTTCATGGCGCAGCTCTTCGTTGAGCTGCATGCGACGCCAGCGGTTACGCAGAGCAATCGCCACAGAACGCTTGGCGTTGTCCTGGCCGATGATGTGCTTATCCAGTTCGCTGACGATTTCGCGTGGGGTCATTTCAGACATGGGAGATCCTTACGCTTTGTAGCTTAATTCTTCGATGGTGTGGAAATGGTTGGTATAGATGCAAATATCGCCTGCAATATCCAACGCCTTTTCAGCAATTTCACGAGCACTCAGTTCAGTATTTTCTAACAGTGCACGCGCCGCAGCCTGGGCGTAAGGGCCGCCGGAGCCGATAGCAATAAGATCGTTTTCTGGTTGCACCACGTCACCGTTACCGGTGATGATAAGCGAAGCGGTTTCATCCGCGACTGCCAGCAGTGCTTCAAGTTTGCGCAGCATGCGATCGGTACGCCAGTCTTTTGCCAGCTCAACGGCGGCTTTGACCAGATGGCCCTGATGCATTTCCAGTTTGCGTTCAAACAGTTCGAACAGCGTAAAAGCATCCGCAGTACCGCCCGCAAAGCCCGCGATGACTTTGTCGTTGTACAGACGGCGGACCTTTTTCACGTTGCCTTTCATTACGGTATTGCCCAACGTGGCCTGACCATCACCAGCGATGACCACATGGCCGTTACGGCGTACGCTTACTATAGTTGTCACGAGCTGACCCCTTGGTTACGAATACAGAGTACAAACCCCGTACAAAAGTACGGGGCATAATGCAATTATAGATGGGGGGGATTTTGAGGGTTTCAACCCCCGGCGGCGAGCCGAATGCAGTTTGTATGACCCGCCATCTTCAACCGATTGAGGGTGCTGTCTGCGTTCTCTTTGCCTTTCACCGGGCCAATGACCACACGATTCCAGCCATTGTTGGTGGTAATTTTTGAGTCAAAGCCTTCGAACGCCAGCTGAGCACGTACCGTCTCTGCCTGTTCCGCGCCTCTGAACGAACCGCACTGCACCATCCAGCGGCGTTCGTCTTTTTTCTCCGCCGTCGGTTTTGGCGCGTCAGCGGCACGAGTAACCGGCGCAGCTTGCTGCGGCTTCGACTGCGCGGTCGTGTGCGCAGGGGTTTGCAGCAGATCCTGGTACGGCTGCTGAGTAGAAGCCGGTTTAGACTGGCGCGGTTGCGCCTGTACCGGCGCGGCTTGCGACGTACGCGTCTGCTGCTGCCAGCTTTGTTCAGTCGTACGCGACTGCTGAGCCAGGCGTTGCTGTTCCGCTAATTGCTGCGCCTGACGTTGGCGCTGTAGCGTTTGCTGACGCTGTTCCGGCGTCTGTTCATTCCACGGAACCTCAACCAGCTGCGTTGGCTGCTGGCGCATATCAGCCTGCATTTGTTCAAGAAGCTGACGTTGTTCTGGTGTCAGTTGCTCCGGCGTTTTCACTTCACCACCAGCAGAAGGTTCTGTGGGCGCACGCACACCCGGCTGGCGACTTTCCAGCTCTTTGATGTAGCGCCAGCGTTCTTCTGGTTTTGGTGGTAGTCCGTTTCCGGTCACTTTCTGGCTTTGCAGCGTCTCGGACTCTTCTTTCTTGTGATGCGTAATGAAGTACAGACCACCGATAAAGGTCACAAGAACGGCGGCAGCAATAGCGACCATAGCGGGAGAAACCGCAGGCAGATTTCGTTGCTTTTTCCGTGAGGTGCTCTTTTTTCGCCGCGAAGGTGCCGGTTGGCTGCGGCGTACATAATCTCGTTGTGCCACTATCGTTTCGCTGTATTTATTCGTTCGTCAGCCCGCCATGTTACTTAAGCGGCGGGCCTTTGACCAGTCACGGCAGTCTTAAAGGTTTACTTTAAGGTAACGCGCGTGTTGATCCCCGGATGATAAGTTCGCAGTCCATTAAACGAGAGCCACTGCCAACGTGTTGCCCCTGCATTTGATCAAGCAATAACAGCATAGCTTCCCGACCGATTTCGTAACGCGGCTGCGCGATGGTTGTCAGCGGCGGATCACAAAATTGCGTCAGGTCGATGTTATCAAAACCGATTATGGAAAGGTCTTCCGGTACTTTCAGCCCCTGGCGTTTTGCCTGCGAAAGTGCGCCGAGTGCCATCACATCGCTATGGCAGAAGACAGCAGTAGGCGGTTGTGGAAGATCAAGCAGCTGCTGCATCGCTTTGCTTCCGGCTTCGAAGGTGAAGTCGCCACGGGCGATGTATTGCGGATCAACCATAATGCCGCAGCGACGCAGCGCCTGAACGTAACCTTGCAGGCGGTAGTGACACAGCGGCATCTCTTCGGGACCGGCTATACAGCCAATCCGTTTATGCCCTTGCTCATATAAATAATTTACTGCATCAAATGCGGCGGTCAGATTGTCGATATGAACGGTAGGCAGCTCCAGTTCCGGTGCAAATTCGTTCGCCATCACCATCGGCGGCAGATTACGCTGTTCCTCAATGCTGGCATCAAACGGCAGCCTTGAACCCAGCAGCAACATGCCATCAATTTGCTTGGTGATGATCAAATCGATAAAGGTTTTTTCCTGCTGATTTTGATGCGCACAGTCGCCAATCAGCACCAGATATCCGTGATTTGCCGCCGTAACTTCTATACCGCGAATAATTTCGCTAAAGAAGGGATCGCAGATATCCGGGACAATCACCAGAATGGTGCGGGATTCATTACGCTTGACGTTGCGCCCCATAGGTTGCGGTAAATAACCCACTTCCCGGGCCGCTTTTTCAACCCGATTACGGGTGGCCTGGGAGACTTTATCGGGATTCATTAATGCTCGGGAGACGGTCGCTGTAGAGACTTTTGCCTTGAGGGCTACGTCTTTCATGGTCGCGGCAGTTTCCTGCTTCTTCGCTTTCACACTCACTCCTCGCCTGGCACGTCAGGCGTACTACATCCATGTTTACTTCACATCGGCAACATTTTTAGCAGATAGCGCGTGAAAACGGTTACAGAATTTTCATGAAAAGTGTGATGAATATTGAATTTTTCGATCCGCCTCGCATCGTGAGCGGTTTAACCCTCAATCGGATCAACATCCAGCACCCATTTCACCTTACGGGAATCCGGTATTGTATTGATGAGTGCCAGCGTACCGTTAATGATGTGTTGCAAGCGCACGCGGGAAGGGTGCTGCAACAATATCTGCCAGCGCCAGCGACCGCCACGTTTAGGTGCCAGTGCCGGAACCGGACCGAGAACCCACAATTTGTCGTCTGCCAGCGGGCTGGAGAGGATCAGATTACGCAGTTGTTGCAGGAACAGCGGCGCATGCTGATTGTTATGATCTTCCGCACGCACAATCACATGGCTGGTCCACGGCGGCAGCTGCATCATGCGTCGCTCAGCCAGTGCCTGTTCGGCAAAAGCGTCGTAGCCTTTATAGAGCAACGTTTGCAATAGCGGGTGTTCCGGATGATGCGTTTGCAGCACCACTTCGCCCTGTTTACCCGCACGCCCGGCACGGCCTGCTACCTGGGTGTATAGCTGGGCAAAACGCTCTGCCGAGCGAAAATCGGCAGAAAACAGCGCGCCGTCCACATCCAGTAACGCTACCAGCGTCACATCCGGAAAGTGGTGACCTTTCGCCAGCATTTGCGTGCCAATCAATATCCTCGCGCCGCCGCGATGCACTTCCGCCAGTTGTTGTTCCAGCGCTCCTTTGCGGCTGGTGGTATCGCGGTCGATACGAGAAATGGGCACACCAGGGAATAACGGCGCGAGCGTCTGTTCAAGCTGTTCGGTGCCCAGCCCCACGGGTACCAGGTGCGTGGAACCGCAGGAAGGGCACTGGCGCGGCACCGGGCGTTGGCTGTCACAGTGGTGACAGCGCAAATGCTGTTGCGCCTGATGCAGCGTGTAGTAGTGATCGCAACGTGGACATTCGGCAATCCAGCCGCAGTCGTGGCACAGCAAGGCAGGCGCAAAGCCACGGCGGTTAAGAAAGAGGATAACCTGGTTGTCGGCCTGTAAATGCTGGCGCATACGGGTGATTAACGCCGGAGCCAGCCCCGCCTGCACCTTCTGACCTTTTAAATCCAGCACGTGTTGAATTGCCGGACGCGCATTCCCCGCCCGACGCGTCAGGCGCAGCAGGCGGTATTTTTTCTGCTGGACGTTGCATAACGTTTCCAGTGCGGGTGTTGCGGAGCCAAGAATAATCGGGATTTGCTCGCTGTGCGCACGATAAACCGCCAGGTCGCGGGCATGATAGCGCCAGCCTTCCTGCTGCTTGTAGGAACTGTCGTGCTCTTCATCAATGACAATCACGCCGAGATTTTTAAACGGCGTAAACAGCGCGGAGCGGGTGCCGATCACAATCGCCGCCTCACCATTTTTCGCTTTCAACCACGCCGAAAGACGCTCGCTGTCGTTCAGGCCGGAATGCAGAACTTCTACGGGGGCATTAAAACGTTCACGAAAACGGGCGATAGTTTGCGGTGTCAGGCCGATTTCCGGCACCATCACCAGCGCCTGTTTGCCCTGAGCGAGCACGTTTTCCAGTACGCTCAAATAAACCTCTGTTTTACCGGAACCTGTAACGCCCGCCAGCAGCCAGGCAGAGAAGGTATCCGCCGCACTATGAATTGCGCCAACGGCGGTGGCCTGTTCGGTATTCAATCGCAACCGCTCACCAGAAACGGCATAATTCTTTCGCCAGTCGCTAAACTCTGGTGTTTCACTTGCTAAATCACACAGACCTTTTTTGCGCAGCGCCTGCAACGCGGCATCATTAAATTCGAGCGTGGCAACCTGGTCGCGCCAGATTTTGCCTTGCCGTAACGCTGCCAGCGCCTGTTGTTGCTTGGGCGAACGTTTCAGGCTGTTCAGATCCACCACCTGACCTTGTTCAGTGGCAAACCAGTACCACATCGGCGCGTTCGCCGCAGGCCGCCCCTGGCGTAGTAAAATCGGCAAGGCATGAAACAGCACATCGCCAATCGGATGATGATAGTAATCTGCCGCCCATAGCAGCAATCGCCAGACGGAGTGAGTAAACACCGGCTCACTATCCAGCACTTCGACTACCGCTTTTAGCTCATTGAGCGGCAGTTCGCTGGCATCGCTAACTGACACCACAATCCCGATGCGCTCCTGCTGTTTGCCAAACGGCACGCGCACGCGACACCCAGCTTTAACCGTCATGCCTTCTGGCAGCAGATAGTCAAAGGTACGAGGAAGCGGAACGGGCAAGGCAACGTGGGCAACGGGCATAGCATCATCCTGACTTGAAATTCGGTGGGTTAGTATACACATTGCCGTAGAAGAGTGCGGATCAGTTTGCATACGCTGGTTAATTTCTGTATGATTTCGCGCCTTCGTACGAAATGATCGTATTGAAGCTATACTTTTAACATCGCGTGGTGTCTGGCGTTAGGGCTGGAAGAGCGACGCGGCCTTAAACCGAGGTTTTCCCATGAAAAAAGATATTCACCCGAAATACGAAGAAATTACTGCTAGCTGCTCTTGCGGTAACGTAATGAAAATCCGCTCCACCGTTGGTCATGACCTGAACCTCGACGTGTGCAGCAAGTGCCACCCGTTCTTTACTGGCAAACAGCGTGATGTTGCTACCGGTGGCCGTGTTGACCGCTTCAACAAGCGTTTCAACATCCCGGGCAGCAAATAAGACCGGATTTCCGAAAAAAGCGCCGCACGGCGCTTTTTTTGTGCCTGAATTTTGGTCGTATCACCACGAAAACAGCGGCCACTCTTTGGCAACCGTGGTGAGTTGTGGCGCGTCGAAAACGGCTTGTGGTGAAACTACCGTTTCCTCAAGCGGAATATTTTTGCCGTAGCGTTCTTTGAGCTTCGCCTGGACCAGCGGGTTGCTGAGATCAAACTCTTTCAACTTCTGCTGTTCGCCCACGCGCATTCCCAGCGCATTCTGATAAACCTTCCACACCACTTCCGAACAGTACTGGCGATCGTCGCTCCATGAGAAGCTGAAGTCATACGGTTTGCCGAGATAACGTTTCGCCGTTTGCGCCAGTTTTTGCTGTTGTTCAACACTGAGTCCGCCTTCAACGCGGCGAACAACGTATTTGCCCTTTTCACCATGGGCAATCCACTGCTTGAGCGGGGTGTATTTCACCGGGCCGACCGCTTCAAAAACGTAGGGCTTTTTGTTACGCATCACCAGCATACCGGTGTGGCTGTAATCGGAATGGGTCGCCAGTTGGATGGCTTTACTTTGCGATGAGCGAGAGATCTGAAAGATGATGTCGCCGGTTTGTGGTTGCCAGGCAAATGCAGGCACAGAAACCAGCAGACTGAGGATCAGTAGCCTGTATTTCATCGTTAAACGTCCATGTATAAAAAGCGGTGGGTCGCAGACAACGTGCTCGTTGTTTATGCCGGATGCGGCGTGAACGCCTTATCCGGCCTACAAGTTCGTGCAAATTCAATAAATTGCAATATGACGTAGGCCTGATAAGCGTAGCGCATCAGGCGATTCCACTCCGCGCCGCTCTTTTCCGCTTTAGTATTCCCACGTCTCCGGGTTAATCCCCATCTCACGCATGATCTCTTTTGCCGCTTCCGGGATTTCGTCGCTGCGCTCTTTACGCAGATCGGCATCATCCGGCAAAGGTTGCCCGGTAAAGGCATGCAGAAACGCTTCGCACAGCAGCTCGCTGTTGGTAGCGTGACGCAGGTTGTTCACCTGACGACGCGTGCGTTCATCGGTGAGGATTTTTAACACCTTAAGAGGAATGGAAACCGTAATCTTTTTGACTTGTTCACTCTTCTTGCCGTGCTCAGCGTATGGGCTGATATATTCGCCGCTCCATTCAGCCATGAGATACTTAATCCTCTTCGTCAATAAATTGAGACCAGACCACACAATTTATGTGGGTACTGACCGTAAACCCGCATAGTTTACCGTACAGGCGTTACCGTGACATCGTGTAATGCATCTGTCGGCGTGATAATGCATATAATTTTAACGGCTATTTGGGATTTGCTCAATCTATACGCAAAGAAGTTTAGATGTCCAGATGTATTGACGTCCATTAACACAATGTTTACTCTGGTGCCTGACATTTCACCGACCAAGCCCAGGGAACTTCATCACATGACGCGTAAACAGGCCACCATCGCAGTGCGTAGCGGGTTAAATGACGACGAACAGTATGGTTGCGTTGTCCCTCCCATCCATCTTTCCAGCACCTATAACTTTACCGGATTTAATGAACCGCGCGCGCATGATTACTCGCGTCGCGGCAACCCAACGCGCGATGTGGTTCAGCGTGCGCTGGCAGAACTGGAAGGCGGTGCTGGTGCAGTACTTACTAATACCGGCATGTCCGCGATTCACCTGGTAACGACCGTCTTTTTGAAACCTGGCGATCTGCTGGTTGCGCCGCACGACTGCTACGGCGGTAGCTATCGCCTGTTCGACAGCCTGGCGAAACGCGGTTGCTATCGCGTGTTGTTTGTTGATCAAGGCGATGAACAGGCATTACGGGCAGCGCTGGCAGAAAACCCCAAACTGGTACTGGTAGAAAGCCCAAGTAATCCATTGTTACGCGTCGTGGATATTGCGAAAATCTGCCATCTGGCAAGGGAAGTCGGGGCGGTGAGCGTGGTGGATAACACCTTCTTAAGCCCGGCATTACAAAATCCGCTGGCATTGGGTGCCGATCTGGTGTTGCATTCATGTACGAAATATCTGAACGGTCACTCTGACGTGGTGGCTGGCGTGGTGATTGCTAAAGACCCGGACGTTGTCACTGAACTTGCCTGGTGGGCAAACAATATTGGCGTGACGGGCGGCGCGTTTGACAGCTATCTGCTGCTACGCGGGTTGCGAACGCTGGTGCCGCGTATGGAGCTGGCGCAGCGCAACGCGCAGGCGATTGTGAAATATCTGCAAACCCAGCCGTTGGTGAAAAAACTGTATCACCCGTCGCTGCCGGAAAATCAGGGGCATGAAATTGCCGCGCGTCAGCAAAAAGGCTTTGGCGCAATGTTGAGTTTTGAACTGGATGGCGATGAGCAGACGCTGCGTCGTTTCCTGGGCGGGCTGTCGTTGTTTACGCTGGCGGAATCGTTAGGGGGAGTGGAAAGTTTAATCTCTCACGCCGCAACCATGACACATGCAGGCATGGCACCAGAAGCGCGTGCTGCCGCCGGGATCTCCGAGACGCTGCTGCGTATCTCCACCGGTATTGAAGATGGCGAAGATTTAATTGCCGACCTGGAAAATGGCTTCCGGGCTGCAAACAAGGGGTAAAAATGAGTGTGATTGCGCAGGCAGGGGCGAAAGGTCGTCAGCTGCATAAATTTGGTGGCAGTAGTCTGGCTGATGTGAAGTGTTATTTGCGTGTCGCGGGCATTATGGCGGAGTACTCTCAGCCTGACGATATGATGGTGGTTTCCGCCGCCGGTAGCACCACTAACCAGTTGATTAACTGGTTGAAACTAAGCCAGACCGATCGTCTCTCTGCGCATCAGGTTCAACAAACGCTGCGTCGCTATCAGTGCGATCTGATTAGCGGCCTGCTACCCGCCGAAGAAGCCGATAGCCTCATTAGCGCTTTTGTCAGCGATCTTGAGCGCCTGGCGGCGCTGCTCGACAGCGGTATTAACGACGCAGTGTATGCGGAAGTAGTGGGCCACGGTGAAGTGTGGTCGGCGCGCCTGATGTCTGCGGTGCTTAATCAACAAGGGCTGCCAGCGGCCTGGCTTGATGCCCGCGAGTTTTTACGCGCTGAACGCGCTGCGCAACCGCAGGTTGATGAAGGGCTTTCTTACCCGTTGCTGCAACAGCTACTGGTACAACATCCGGGTAAACGTCTGGTGGTGACCGGGTTTATCAGCCGTAACAACGCCGGTGAAACGGTGCTGCTGGGGCGTAACGGTTCCGACTATTCCGCGACACAAATCGGTGCGCTGGCGGGTGTTTCTCGTGTAACCATCTGGAGCGACGTCGCCGGGGTATACAGTGCCGACCCGCGTAAAGTGAAAGATGCCTGCCTGCTGCCGTTGCTGCGTCTGGATGAGGCCAGCGAACTGGCGCGTCTGGCGGCTCCCGTTCTTCACGCCCGTACTTTACAGCCAGTATCCGGTAGCGAAATCGACCTGCAGCTGCGCTGTAGCTACACGCCGGATCAAGGCTCCACGCGCATTGAACGCGTGCTGGCCTCCGGTACTGGTGCGCGTATTGTCACCAGCCACGATGATGTCTGCTTGATTGAGTTTCAGGTGCCCACCAGCCAGGATTTCAAACTGGCGCATAAAGAGATCGACCAGATCCTGAAACGTGCCCAGGTGCGTCCATTGGCGGTTGGCGTGCATAACGATCGCCAGTTGCTGCAATTTTGCTACACCTCAGAAGTGGCCGACAGTGCGCTGAAAATCCTCGACGAAGCGGGATTACCTGGCGAACTGCGCCTGCGTCAGGGGCTGGCGCTGGTGGCGATGGTCGGGGCGGGTGTCACCCGTAACCCGCTGCATTGCCACCGCTTCTGGCAGCAACTGAAAGGCCAGCCGGTCGAGTTTACCTGGCAGTCCGATGACGGCATCAGCCTGGTGGCAGTACTGCGCACCGGCCCGACCGAAAGCCTGATTCAGGGCCTGCATCAGTCCGTCTTCCGCGCAGAAAAACGCATCGGCCTGGTGCTGTTCGGCAAAGGCAATATCGGCTCCCGCTGGCTGGAACTGTTCGCCCGCGAGCAGAGCACGCTTTCGGCGCGTACCGGCTTTGAATTTGTGCTGGCAGGCGTGGTGGACAGCCGCCGCAGTCTGTTGAGTTATGACGGGCTGGACGCCAGCCGCGCGTTAGCCTTCTTCAACGATGAAGCGGTCGAGCAGGATGAAGAGTCGTTGTTCCTGTGGATGCGCGCCCATCCGTATGATGATTTAGTGGTGCTGGACGTTACCGCCAGCCAGCAGCTGGCTGACCAGTATCTTGATTTCGCCAGCCACGGTTTCCACGTCATCAGTGCCAACAAACTGGCGGGAGCAAGCGACAGCAATAAATATCGCCAGATCCACGACGCCTTCGAAAAAACCGGGCGTCACTGGCTATACAACGCCACCGTCGGTGCGGGCTTGCCGATCAACCATACCGTGCGCGATCTGATCGACAGCGGCGATACTATTTTGTCGATCAGTGGGATCTTCTCCGGCACGCTCTCCTGGCTGTTCCTGCAATTCGACGGTAGCGTGCCGTTTACCGAGCTGGTGGATCAGGCGTGGCAGCAGGGCTTAACCGAGCCTGATCCGCGTGACGACCTCTCCGGCAAAGACGTAATGCGCAAGCTGGTGATTCTGGCGCGTGAAGCGGGTTACAACATTGAACCGGACCAGGTACGTGTGGAATCGCTGGTGCCTGCTCATTGCGAAGGCGGCAGCATCGACCATTTCTTTGAAAATGGCGATGAACTTAACGAGCAGATGGTGCAACGGCTGGAAGCGGCCCGCGAAATGGGACTGGTGCTGCGCTACGTGGCGCGTTTCGATGCCAACGGCAAAGCGCGTGTGGGCGTGGAGGCGGTGCGTGAAGACCATCCGCTGGCATCACTGCTGCCGTGCGATAACGTCTTTGCCATCGAAAGCCGCTGGTATCGCGACAACCCGCTGGTGATCCGTGGGCCTGGCGCGGGGCGCGACGTCACCGCCGGGGCGATTCAGTCGGATATCAACCGGCTGGCACAGTTGTTGTAATTTCAGAAATTTAATAATGCCCGGTACTCATGTTTTCGGGTCTATGGTTTCTAATGAAATATATTGAATTATCATAGGATTAGGCCGGATGAAGCGTTTACGACGAATCCGGCAAGAAGCAATAAGTACATGGTTAGTTAATATTTGCAGTCCGGTTTGCTTTGCATACCGGATTTTCTTTTTCTTACCATCCTGAAGTTTTTTCATCTTCCCTGATTTTTCCTCACCATCATTGGTCATTTTTCGGTTGACGCCCTTCGGCTTTTCCTTCATCTTTACATCTGGACGTCTAAACGGATAGATGTGCACAACACAACATATAACGACAAGCGATTGATGAGGTAAGGTATGAGCTTTTTTCACGCCAGCCAGCGGGATGCCCTGAATCAGAGTCTGGCAGAAGTCCAGGGGCAGATTAACGTTTCGTTCGAGTTTTTCCCGCCGCGTACCAGTGAAATGGAGCAGACCCTGTGGAACTCCATCGATCGCCTTAGCAGCCTGAAACCGAAGTTTGTATCGGTGACCTATGGCGCGAACTCCGGCGAGCGCGACCGTACGCACAGCATTATTAAAGGCATTAAAGATCGCACTGGTCTGGAAGCGGCACCGCATCTTACTTGCATTGATGCGACGCCCGACGAGCTGCGCACCATTGCACGCGACTACTGGAATAACGGTATTCGTCATATCGTGGCGCTGCGTGGCGATCTGCCGCCGGGAAGTGGTAAGCCAGAAATGTATGCTTCTGACCTGGTGACGCTGTTAAAAGAAGTGGCAGATTTCGATATCTCCGTGGCGGCGTATCCGGAAGTTCACCCAGAAGCAAAAAGCGCTCAGGCGGATTTGCTTAACCTGAAACGCAAAGTCGATGCCGGAGCCAACCGCGCGATTACTCAGTTCTTCTTTGATGTCGAAAGCTACCTGCGTTTTCGTGACCGCTGTGTGTCGGCGGGCATTGATGTGGAAATTATTCCGGGAATTTTGCCGGTATCTAACTTTAAACAGGCGAAGAAATTTGCCGATATGACCAACGTGCGTATTCCGGCGTGGATGGCGCAAATGTTCGACGGCCTGGATGATGATGCCGAAACCCGCAAACTGGTTGGCGCGAATATTGCCATGGATATGGTGAAGATTTTAAGCCGTGAAGGAGTGAAAGATTTCCACTTCTATACGCTTAACCGTGCTGAAATGAGTTACGCGATTTGCCATACGCTGGGGGTTCGACCTGGTTTATAAATAGTGTGGCTTTTGTGAAAATCACACAGTGATCACAAATTTTAAACAGAGCACAAAATGCTGCCTCGAAATGAGGGCGGGAAAATAAGGTTATCAGCCTTGTTTTCTCCCTCATTAATTGAAGGATATGAAGCTAAAACCCTTTTTTATAAAGCATTTGTCCGAATTCGGACATAATCAAAAAAGCTTAATTACGATCAATTTGATCTACATCTCTTTAACCAACAATATGTAAGATCTCAACTATCGCATCCGTGGATTAATTCAATTATAACTTCTCTCTAACGCTGTGTATCGTAACGGTAACACTGTAGAGGGGAGCACATTGATGAGCACGTCAGACGATATCCATAACACGACAGCCACTGGCAAATGCCCATTCCATCAGGGCGGTCACGACCAGAGCGCGGGGGCGGGCACAACCACTCGCGACTGGTGGCCAAATCAACTCCGTGTTGACCTGTTAAACCAACATTCTAATCGTTCTAACCCGCTGGGTGAGGACTTTGACTACCGCAAAGAATTCAGCAAATTAGATTACTACGGCCTGAAAAAAGATCTGAAAGCCCTGCTGACAGAATCTCAGCCGTGGTGGCCTGCCGACTGGGGCAGTTACGCCGGTCTGTTTATTCGTATGGCCTGGCACGGCGCGGGTACTTACCGTTCAATCGATGGACGCGGCGGCGCGGGTCGTGGTCAGCAACGTTTTGCACCGCTGAACTCCTGGCCGGATAACGTAAGCCTCGATAAAGCACGTCGCCTGTTGTGGCCAATCAAACAGAAATATGGTCAGAAAATCTCCTGGGCCGACCTGTTTATCCTCGCGGGTAACGTGGCGCTGGAAAACTCCGGCTTCCGTACCTTCGGTTTTGGTGCCGGTCGTGAAGACGTCTGGGAACCGGATCTGGATGTTAACTGGGGTGATGAAAAAGCCTGGCTGACTCACCGTCATCCGGAAGCGCTGGCGAAAGCACCGCTGGGCGCAACCGAGATGGGCCTGATTTACGTTAACCCGGAAGGCCCTGATCACAGCGGCGAACCGCTTTCTGCGGCAGCAGCTATCCGCGCAACCTTCGGCAACATGGGTATGAACGACGAAGAAACAGTGGCGCTGATTGCGGGTGGTCATACGCTGGGTAAAACCCACGGTGCTGGTCCGACATCAAATGTAGGTCCTGATCCAGAAGCTGCACCGATTGAAGAACAAGGTTTAGGTTGGGCGAGCACATACGGCAGCGGCGTTGGCGCAGATGCCATTACCTCTGGTCTGGAAGTAGTCTGGACCCAGACGCCGACCCAGTGGAGCAACTATTTCTTCGAGAACCTGTTCAAATATGAGTGGGTACAGACCCGCAGTCCGGCTGGCGCAATCCAGTTCGAAGCGGTAGACGCACCGGAAATTATCCCGGATCCGTTTGATCCGTCGAAGAAACGTAAACCGACAATGCTGGTGACCGACCTGACGCTGCGTTTTGATCCTGAGTTCGAGAAGATCTCTCGTCGTTTCCTCAACGATCCGCAGGCGTTCAATGAAGCCTTTGCCCGTGCCTGGTTCAAACTGACGCACAGGGATATGGGGCCGAAATCTCGCTACATCGGGCCGGAAGTACCGAAAGAAGATCTGATCTGGCAAGATCCGCTGCCGCAGCCGATCTACAACCCGACCGAGCAGGACATTATCGATCTGAAATTCGCGATTGCGGATTCTGGTCTGTCTGTCAGCGAGCTGGTATCGGTGGCCTGGGCGTCTGCTTCTACCTTCCGTGGTGGCGACAAACGTGGTGGTGCCAATGGTGCACGTCTGGCATTAATGCCGCAGCGCGACTGGGATGTGAACGCCGCAGCCGTTCGTGCGCTGCCAGTTCTGGAGAAAATTCAGAAAGAGTCTGGTAAAGCCTCGCTGGCGGATATCATCGTGCTGGCAGGTGTGGTTGGCGTTGAGAAAGCCGCAAGCGCCGCTGGTTTGAGCATTCATGTACCGTTTGCGCCGGGTCGCGTTGATGCGCGTCAGGATCAGACTGACATTGAGATGTTCGAACTGCTGGAGCCAATTGCTGACGGTTTCCGTAACTATCGCGCTCGTCTGGATGTTTCCACCACCGAGTCACTGCTGATCGACAAAGCACAGCAACTGACGCTGACCGCGCCGGAAATGACTGCGCTGGTGGGCGGGATGCGTGTACTGGGGGCCAACTTCGATGGCAGCAAAAACGGCGTCTTCACTGACCGCGTTGGCGTATTGAGCAATGACTTCTTCGTGAACTTGCTGGATATGCGTTACGAGTGGAAAGCGACCGACGAATCGAAAGAGCTGTTTGAAGGTCGTGACCGCGAAACCGGCGAAGTGAAATACACTGCCAGCCGTGCGGATCTGGTATTTGGTTCTAACTCTGTCCTGCGTGCGGTGGCTGAAGTTTACGCCAGCAGCGATGCTCACGAGAAGTTTGTTAAAGACTTCGTGGCTGCATGGGTGAAAGTGATGAACCTCGACCGTTTCGACCTGCTGTAATCTGACCTTCTTCAGCGACTGCCTTTCAGGCAGTCGCTGAAGTTTCTTTACCGGCGTATAGTGTCCACAGGAAAACTACACACTGGATCTCTCATGTCTGCCGCAGGAAAGAGCAACCCACTGGCAATCAGTGGCCTGGTTGTGCTCACACTTATCTGGAGTTATAGCTGGATTTTCATGAAGCAAGTCACCAGCTACATCGGTGCCTTCGACTTTACCGCCTTACGCTGCATTTTCGGCGCTCTCGTTTTATTCATCGTCCTTTTATTACGTGGTCGCGGAATGCGCCCGACACCGTTTAAATACACCTTAGCCATTGCCCTGTTACAAACCTGCGGGATGGTTGGCTTGGCGCAGTGGGCGCTGGTCAGCGGCGGAGCGGGGAAGGTGGCGATCCTGAGCTATACCATGCCGTTCTGGGTGGTGATTTTCGCTGCGGTGTTTCTCGGTGAACGCCTGCGACGTGGGCAATATTTCGCGATTCTGATTGCCGCTTTCGGCTTATTTTTGGTGTTGCAGCCGTGGCAACTCGATTTCTCTTCGATGAAAAGTGCCATGCTGGCAATCCTCTCCGGTGTTAGTTGGGGGGCGAGCGCGATTGTTGCTAAACGTCTGTATGCCCGTCATCCGCGCGTGGATTTATTGTCGTTAACATCCTGGCAGATGCTCTATGCGGCGCTGGTGATGAGTGTGGTCGCTTTACTGGTGCCGCAACGTGAAATTGACTGGCAGCCCACTGTGTTCTGGGCGCTGGCCTACAGTGCGATTCTGGCGACGGCACTGGCGTGGAGCTTATGGTTGTTTGTATTGAAAAACTTGCCTGCCAGTATCGCCAGCTTAAGCACACTGGCCGTTCCCGTTTGCGGCGTACTCTTTTCCTGGTGGCTGCTCGGTGAGAATCCGGGGGCCGTTGAAGGTAGCGGTATTGTGCTGATTGTGCTGGCACTGGCGCTGGTGAGCCGTAAGAAAAAAGAAGCCGTCAGTGTAAAAAGCATCTGAATTTTTTCTTCATGTGGGGCGATCTCTTATTTAACAAAATAACGATAATGCCCCACCATCCGCCAGCTAAACAGCACATCTTCTTCCTGCGCACCTGCGCCAATGTTATGTATCACCAGCGGCGTACCGTCGCGGGCGAAGCCATCTGAAACCACCCCAATATGTGCCAGCCCGTTATCTGATCGCCAGGAGACAATATCGCCCGCTTGATAGTCACTGGGGTTCTTGCTGATGGGGCGTGTTTTATCGTGGCGGGTAAACCAGGTTTCCAGATTAGGCACCCGACGGTGATCGATGTTGCTGTCCGGGCGCTTTAACTGCCATTTTTGCGGGTACTCGGCAAAATTCTTCGCCATATCTTCGTGCACCAGTTTCTGCAAATCGACCTTCTGGCTGCGCAATGCACGGATCACCACATCGGAACATACCCCGCGTTCTTGCGGGACATCACCGCCAGGATAGGTAAGCTGCACATACGCCGGATCGTAAAATAGCGTGCTGCCGATTTGCTGTCTGGCACCGTCTGCGATGGCAAGGTTGGTATTGGCCTGGATTTGTACCACGGTTGGTGGAACGGCGGGAGATTTTAAGGAGTGGCTGGTAAATGCCGTTAGCAGGCTGACCAGCGCCAGTGAAGCTTTCATCTGTTTCGTCCGTGAAAATAAGAGTCACAGATTCGACCTTCCGGGATAACGATTGTTCTGTAGAGAAAATGTCCAGAAGCGGATAAAAAACTCCTGAACAACGTGGGAGTTTCAGATTACTGGCACAGAGTGCCGGATGCGGAGTGAACGCCTTATCCGGCCTACAAAAGCACGCAAATTCAATATATTGCAGAGATTGCGTAGGCCTGATAAGCGTAGCGCATCAGGCAATTTTGCGTTCAAACTCCCGGACAAGCCGGGAGTTTGGAGTAGGTTATTCCCACTCTTGCAGGAAACGCTGACCGTACTGGTCGGCTACCAGCAGAGCGGCGTAAACCTGATCTGGCGTCGCGCCGCCAGGCATGTTGTGAATGGTTTCACCTTCTGCACATGCCGCTTCTGCCACAGTTCGCATTTTCGCCGGGACATCTTCTTTAATATCCAGTTGAGCGAGAGTTATTGGCAAACCTACCGCATGGCTAAGGGCAGCTACGGTTTCGATTTCCTCCACCGGCGCATTTTCCAGAACCAGCTGCGTCAGCGTACCGAATGCCACTTTTTCACCGTGATAATAGTGATGCGCGTCCGGGATAGCGGTCAGGCCGTTATGCACTGCGTGCGCCGCAGCCAGACCACCACTTTCAAAACCAACACCGCTCAAATAGGTGTTCGCTTCAATCACGCGTTCCAGCGCCGGAGTCACTACATGCTGTTCGGCAGCAAGCATCGCTTTTTCGCCTTCTTCCAGCAGGGTGTTGTAGCACAGTTCTGCCAGTGCCAGCGCCGCCTGAGTGCACTTGCCGCCCGCCATGGTGGTCGCGCCGCTACGAGAGCAAGCACGCGCTTCAAACCAGGTTGCCAGCGCATCGCCGATACCCGCCGCTAACAGACGTGCAGGTGCGCCAGCGACGATTTTAGTATCGACAATCACCATATTCGGGTTATTTGGCAACAGCAGATAGCGGTCAAACTCACCCTCATCGGTGTAGATAACAGACAATGCGCTGCACGGTGCATCGGTAGAGGCGATAGTCGGTGCGATCGCTACCGGAACACCCATGAAATGTGCCAGTGCTTTGGCAGTATCGAGAGTTTTTCCGCCACCGATACCGAGAATTGCGCCACACTGCGCAGTCTCCGCGATGCCACGCAGACGGTCGATCTCATTTTGCGAACATTCACCGCCAAACGGCGCAATTTCTACTACCAGTCCAGCATCTTTAAAGCTTTTCTCGACAGTGGATTGAGCAAAACCTAAAACAAATTTGTCACCCACCACTAACCAGCGTTCTGCCAGCGGCTTCAGGTATTCGCCCAGACGATTAATCACATCAGCGCCCTGGATGTATTTACCCGGTGATTGAATAATGCGGTCCATAATTGCTCCTTTAGAGATGAGTAGTGCCAAATGCGGCATTCCAGTCGTGTTCGAACTTCTCTATAGCTGACTCTACCGCAGGGGTGTTGAGCATTTGTTGCGCTACATCTAAGGGCAGGGTGATGGATTCACATCCTGCCAGTAAACAGTCCAGCGCCTGACGCGGCGTTTTAAAGCTGGCCGCCAGCACCATGCTTTCTGGTGCGTGCATTTCTAACAGCGCTTGCAGCTCCTGAACCGTACGAATGCCGTCCCCGCCCTGGGCATCTACGCGGTTAACATACGGAGCAACGTATTTTGCCCCTGCCAGCGCGGCCAGTAACCCTTGTGCAGCACTGTACACTGCGGTGCCAAGCGTAGTAATACCCTCTTTTTTCAGCATCTTAATGGCGGCCAGACCTTCGGAAGTCACCGGGATTTTCACCACAATGCCCGGAATGGCGTCGCGCAGACGCTTCGCTTCTTCCACCATCCCCTGCGCGTCGCGGCTCATGGTCTGAGCAAACAGAATGCCCTCATCACCAATCGCTTTTTGCAGACGCGGCAGCACTTCCCAGATGGACTCCTTGCTGGCAGCGATAATGCTTGGGTTAGTTGTCACCCCGGCAATCGGGAATATGCGTGCCAGACGTTCGACTTCTGCGACGTTAGCGGTGTCCAGATACAGTTCCATGATGTTTCCTTTTACAGTTCCAGTTCATGTTGCAGCAGGCTGGCGATAGCGTCGGCAGAGGCGGCGTTAACCAGCGCGTTACGGAATTCTTCGTGCATGATGCGGCGAGCGAGGCGCGAGAAAATGCGCATATGCTGATCGCCCGCAGCGTGTTTGTTCAGGGTTAACATAATGATGAATTGCGCTTCATCATCGCCCCAGCGCACCGGCGCTTGCAGACGCGCTACGCTGATGGTGGATTGCTCAATGTGTTCTGATTTGCTGTGGGGAATGGCAAAACTAAAGCCCAGACCGGTAGAGAAAACGGCCTCGCGCGCCCACAAGTCGGCTTCCAGTTTACGCGGATAGCGGCAGCGGCCCGCCAGCAGCAGGTTATCGGTCATGCCTTTGAGTACTTCTTCTTTGCTGCGCCAGTCGCTTTCCAGTGTGATGCACTCGGCGGTGACCAGCGGTGCGTCTTGTTGGGTCATGCGGAATTGCGCCAGCAGGTGTTCCACTTCCAGCGAAGTACGGCAGGCCATTGCCTGGTTGAGCAACTTGCGGCACTCACGGCTATCAAGTTGCGCCATCCGCGCTTTCGCCGCCGGAATTGATGGTGCGCTCATGCTGAGTTCATCCAGCCCTAAGCCGACCAGCAACGGCAGCACGGAACCTTTCGCTCCCAGCTCACCGCACAGACCAATCCATTTGCCCTGGCGATGCACCGCTTGCACGGCGTAATCGAGCGCCCGCAAGAATGCCGGATTCAGGCTGTTGTAGTGACGAGTAACCTTAGCGTTATCGCGATCCACTGCCAGCAGATATTGCGTCAGGTCATTACTACCAATACTAAAGAAATCAATCTCTTCGCAGCATTGATCGATGATGAACATCACCGACGGCACTTCCAGCATGATGCCGAGCTGGATCTTCTCATCAAACGGAATGTGTTCGTTACGCAGTTGCTGTTTGGCTTCCGCCAGTTTTTCTTTCACCCATAAGATCTCTTCCATTGAAGAGATCATCGGGATCATGATTTTCAGGCTGCCGTGAGCGGAGGCACGGAGAATCGACCGTAGTTGTGTGGTAAATAACGACGCGTACTCTTCATAAATACGCACGGCGCGATAACCAAGGAACGGGTTTGCCTCTGCGGGAATGTTCAGATAATCAACGGGTTTGTCACCGCCAATATCCATAGTGCGCACAATAATGCTGCGTCCGTTGGCGGACTCCAGCGCCTGACAAAAAATGTTGTACAGCTCGCTTTCGCCCGGTGCACTGGTGCGATCCATATAGAGCATTTCAGTGCGGAACAAACCAACGCCTTCCGCACCATTGCCGAATGCGGCCTGCGCTTCCACGGAGTGAGCGATGTTAGCGGCAATTTCAATGCGGATACCGTCAGCGGTACGGGCTTGTTGGGTCAGCCAGACACGCTGTTGCTCACGAAGGGCGTCCTGTACGCGGGCTTCTTGCTGATAATAACGAGCTACGGCTTCCCCTGGCTCAACCACAATCGCCCCGGCGTTGCCGTCGATATAAATCGTTTGATGCTGCCACGGAGTAAGGGCATCAATATCTACACCAACCAGTGTCGGAATGTTGAACGAACGGGCAAGAATTACGGTATGTGAGGTGGTGCCGCCACTTTTCAGTAACAGACCTTTGAGGTGATTTTTATCCAGTTCGAGGAACTGGCTGGGGGTTAGTTCATCAGCCATACAAATGGCGGGCTGCGTCAGTTTGCCCGGTGCCGGGAAGCGTTGCTCACCGTAGATTTGCTGAAGCAGCTGGAAGCAGACATCGCGTACGTCCAGGGCACGTTCTTGCAGGTAGCTGCTGCTGGAACGGGCGAACTCTTCGCAAAAGTGATTCGCGCTGGCAACAATTGCTTCGGCGCAGCTTAATCCGGCGCTGACGCCTGCCAGTAAATGTTCGCGCAGGGAAGTATCGCCAGCCAGGGATCGGTGAGCTTCCAGAATCGCGCTGGTGGCACCGTCGCTATCCAGCAGACGAAACTCTATGTTTTTCAGTACCAGCGTCAGGCCGTTTTCCAGTGCGGATTGCTCGGCGTCAACGTCTTTGGCTGCGGGAAGATTACTCAGCGCATTGAGATCTAAAGAAGAGATCGGCGTCAGAATGCCGCCTGCGCTACCGCTGCACACGGTGCGGGCGCGGATAATTTGCGGATTCAGATTGGTCAGTGAAACCGGCAGTGGTTCCAGTTCGTCAGATTTAACTTCCGCCAGCGGCGCATCGCAGTGGGGGAATTCATCGCGCAGCCATTGGCTTAAACGCTGGTGCGCTTCCTGTTCGTCGGCCCCGGAAATCAGTAACTGGCAGTTATCGCCCGCCAGCGTGTCGGTGCCAATCAGCGCAAGGGCGCTTTTGGCGTTGCCCTTGCGGTCAGTGCGCAGGTTATGCCACTCAATTTGTGATGAAAAAGTATTACACAGCGTTTCAACGTGGCTTGCCGGACGTGCATGTACGCCGTTAGGTAGCTCACAAATAAATTCCACAATCAGGGCCATTGCCTCTCTCCCGGTACGGTTTTCTGTTTACAGGATAAGAGCGCACGGCAACGGCCTGCCATGTGACAAATCTGCCAAAAGCTGGACAAATGTAATGTAACCGTCAATTTGCGACGCGTCTCACAAGACGCCGTTTTGCGGCATGCTTCCGGATTATCGCAAGTTATGAGGCGGATCGCATTTTTGTACTGATATTACAAAAGTCCAGTAAATGGCCTTTTTATCCACTGTTTGCTCCGCCTGCGATTGCCTATTGTTTCCTCCATCAAAAATATGGACATGGGCTTTCGCAAGCCCGGGAGCAGCTTATGAATGAGTTGGTGCAGATCCTGAAAAATACCCGTCAGCATTTAATGACGGGCGTTTCACACATGATTCCCTTCGTGGTATCGGGCGGTATTTTGCTGGCGGTTTCCGTCATGTTGTATGGCAAAGGCGCAGTGCCGGATGCCGTAGCCGATCCGAATTTGAAAAAACTGTTTGATATCGGCGTTGCGGGTTTGACGCTGATGGTGCCTTTCCTCGCCGCTTACATTGGTTACTCCATTGCAGAGCGTTCTGCGCTGGCTCCGTGCGCTATCGGTGCCTGGGTTGGTAACAGCTTTGGTGCGGGCTTCTTTGGTGCACTGATCGCCGGGATTATCGGCGGCATCGTGGTGCATTACCTGAAGAAAATTCCGGTGCATAAAGTTCTGCGCTCGGTGATGCCTATCTTCATCATTCCTATCGTCGGCACACTGATTACCGCAGGCATCATGATGTGGGGCTTGGGCGAGCCTGTAGGGGCGTTGACCAACAGCCTGACTCAGTGGCTTCAGGGGATGCAGCAGGGCAGCATTGTTATGCTGGCGGTGATCATGGGTCTGATGCTGGCGTTCGATATGGGCGGTCCGGTTAACAAAGTGGCCTATGCCTTCATGCTGATTTGCGTTGCTCAGGGTGTTTATACCGTGGTGGCCATTGCTGCCGTGGGTATTTGTATCCCGCCGCTGGGGATGGGGCTGGCGACGCTGATTGGTCGTAAAAATTTCTCCGCAGAAGAGCGCGAAACTGGTAAAGCGGCGCTGGTGATGGGGTGCGTTGGCGTTACTGAAGGGGCGATTCCTTTCGCCGCTGCCGATCCGCTGCGTGTTATTCCTTCCATCATGGTCGGTTCAGTTTGTGGTGCAGTAACTGCGGCGCTGGTCGGTGCGCAGTGCTATGCAGGCTGGGGTGGTCTGATTGTGCTGCCGGTGGTTGAAGGTAAGTTGGGTTATATCGCAGCAGTGGCTGTCGGGGCGGTTGTGACGGCTGTTTGTGTGAACGTGCTGAAAAGTCTGGCGCGTAAAAATGGGGCTTCGACTGATGAAAAAGAAGACGACCTGGATTTGGATTTTGAAATTAATTAATTGAGGAACGAGCCATGACGAAAATTATTGCAGTAACCGCATGTCCTTCAGGTGTTGCCCATACCTATATGGCGGCAGAGGCGCTGGAAAGTGCCGCGAAAGCGAAAGGCTGGGAAGTGAAAGTAGAAACCCAGGGCTCGATTGGTCTGGAAAACGAACTGACTGCGGAAGATGTGGCGAGCGCCGATATGGTGATTCTGACCAAAGATATCGGCATCAAGTTTGAAGAGCGTTTTGCTGGCAAGACCATTGTGCGCGTCAACATCAGCGACGCGGTAAAACGCGCTGACGCCATTATGAGCAAAATTGAAGCTCACCTGGCGCAAACCGCTTAAGTTCTTCTCCCGCTCGCAAGGGCGGGTTCGCTTTCCCACAGGAGTTCCTCATGACGAATCGTATCTCTCGCCTCAAAACTGCACTGTTTGCCAATACCCGTGAAATCTCGCTGGAGCGTGCGCTGCTTTATACCGCCAGCCATCGGCAAACCGAAGGCGAACCGGTGATATTGCGCCGGGCGAAAGCAACAGTGTATATCCTTGAACATGTTGAAATTTCGATTCGTGATGAAGAACTGATTGCCGGTAACCGCACGGTGAAACCACGCGCCGGGATTATGTCGCCGGAAATGGACCCTTACTGGCTGCTGAAAGAGCTGGATCAATTCCCGACGCGTCCGCAGGACCGCTTTGCTATCAGCGAAGAAGATAAACGTATCTACCGCGAAGAGTTGTTCCCGTACTGGGAAAAACGTTCGATGAAAGATTTCATCAACGGGCAGATGACGGATGAAGTAAAAGCCGCGACCAGCACGCAGATTTTCAGCATCAACCAGACGGATAAAGGCCAGGGGCACATTATTATTGATTACCCGCGCCTGCTGAATCACGGGCTGGGTGAGCTGGTAGCGCAAATGCAGCAACATTGTCAGCAACAGCCGGAGAATCACTTTTATCAGGCAGCGCTGTTACTGCTCGAAGCCTCGCAGAAACACATTTTGCGTTACGCCGAACTGGCGGAAACGATGGCGGCAAGCTGCACTGATGCCCAGCGTCGCGAAGAACTGCTGACTATTGCGGAGATCTCCCGCCATAACGCCGAACATAAGCCGCAGACGTTCTGGCAGGCGTGCCAGTTATTCTGGTACATGAACATCATTCTGCAATACGAATCCAACGCCAGTTCGCTATCGTTGGGGCGCTTCGACCAGTATATGTTGCCGTTCTATCAGGCATCATTAACCCAGGGCGAAGATGCGGCGTTCCTGAAAGAACTGCTCGAATCTTTATGGGTGAAATGCAACGACATCGTGCTGTTGCGCTCCACCAGTAGCGCGCGCTATTTCGCAGGTTTCCCGACCGGCTATACCGCACTGCTCGGCGGGTTAACCGAGAACGGACGTAGCGCGGTGAACGTGCTTTCGTTCCTTTGCCTTGACGCTTATCAAAGCGTGCAATTACCGCAACCGAACCTCGGTGTGCGCACTAACGCCTTGATCGACACGCCGTTCCTGATGAAAACCGCAGAAACCATTCGCCTCGGTACCGGTATTCCGCAAATCTTCAACGATGAAGTGGTGGTGCCAGCGTTCCTCAACCGTGGCGTTTCGCTGGAAGATGCGCGCGACTATTCCGTAGTAGGCTGTGTGGAATTATCTATTCCCGGCAGAACCTACGGCTTGCATGACATCGCGATGTTTAATCTGCTGAAAGTGATGGAAATCTGCCTGCATGAAAATGAAGGCAATGCTGCGCTGACTTATGAAGGTTTACTGGAGCAGATCCGCGCCAAGATCAGCCACTACATCACCCTGATGGTTGAGGGCAGCAATATTTGTGATATCGGCCATCGCGACTGGGCACCTGTACCGCTGCTCTCGTCTTTTATCAGCGATTGTCTGGAAAAAGGTCGCGATATTACCGATGGCGGCGCGCGTTATAACTTCTCCGGCGTACAGGGGATCGGTATCGCCAACCTGAGCGATTCTCTCCATGCGTTGAAAGGGATGGTTTTTGATCAACAGCGTTTAAGTTTTGACGAATTGCTGTCGGTATTAAAAGCCAACTTTGCAACGCCAGAAGGCGAAAAAGTCCGCGCTCGCTTAATTAACCGCTTTGAGAAATACGGTAACGATATCGACGAGGTGGATAACATTAGCGCCGAACTGTTGCGCCACTACTGCAAAGAAGTGGAAAAATACCAGAACCCGCGCGGCGGTTACTTCACGCCGGGATCGTATACCGTTTCTGCTCACGTCCCGTTGGGATCGGTGGTTGGCGCGACGCCAGACGGTCGTTTTGCCGGAGAACAGCTGGCAGACGGCGGCTTGTCACCCATGCTGGGCCAGGACGCACAAGGGCCAACAGCGGTACTGAAGTCAGTCAGTAAGCTCGATAACACGCTGCTGTCTAACGGTACGTTGCTGAACGTGAAATTCACTCCGGCGACCCTGGAAGGTGAAGCGGGATTACGCAAACTGGCCGACTTCTTACGAGCGTTTACCCAGCTTAAGTTGCAGCATATTCAGTTTAACGTGGTGAACGCCGACACGTTGCGGGAAGCGCAACAGCGCCCACAAGATTATGCCGGGCTGGTGGTGCGCGTTGCCGGATACAGCGCCTTCTTTGTCGAACTGTCGAAGGAGATCCAGGATGACATCATCCGCCGGACAGCGCATCAGCTGTAACGTTGTGGAAACGCGCCGCAATGATGTGGCGCGCATTTTCAACATTCAGCGTTATTCACTGAATGACGGCGAGGGCATTCGTACGGTGGTCTTTTTTAAAGGCTGTCCACATCTTTGCCCGTGGTGTGCTAATCCGGAGTCGATCTCCGGCAAAATCCAGACGGTACGCAGAGAGGCGAAATGTCTGCACTGTGCGAAATGTTTGCGTGATGCGGATGAATGCCCCTCCGGGGCGTTTGAACGGATTGGTCGCGATATCAGCCTTGACGCGCTGGAACGGGAAGTGATGAAAGATGACATTTTCTTTCGCACGTCCGGCGGCGGCGTCACGCTTTCTGGCGGCGAAGTGTTAATGCAGGCGGAGTTTGCTACCCGTTTTTTACAGCGACTGCGGCTGTGGGGTGTGTCATGTGCCATTGAAACTGCCGGAGACGCACCAGCCAGCAAGCTGTTACCACTGGCGAAATTGTGCGATGAAGTGTTGTTCGATTTAAAAATCATGGATGCGACTCAGGCGCGGGATGTGGTGAAGATGAACCTGCCACGCGTGATGGAGAATCTGCGTTTGCTGGTGAGTGAGGGTGTCAACGTGATCCCGCGTTTACCGCTGATCCCTGGTTTCACGCTCAGCCTGGAGAATATGCAGCAGGCGCTGGATGTACTGATCCCGCTGAAAATCAGGCAGATCCATCTGTTACCGTTTCATCAGTACGGCGAACCGAAATACCGCCTGCTGGGGAAAACATGGTCGATGAAAGAGGTGCCTGCGCCGTCGTCAGCCGATGTGACAACGATGCGCGAAATGGCAGAACGGGCCGGATTTCAGGTTACCGTGGGAGGTTAAAATGGCATACCTGGTGGCAGTAACCGCCTGCGTCAGTGGCGTGGCGCATACTTATATGGCGGCGGAACGGCTGGAAAAGTTGTGCCTGTTAGAGAAGTGGGGAGTCAGCATTGAAACTCAGGGCGCGCTGGGAACGGAGAATCGTTTAGCGGACGAGGATATCCGTCGGGCGGATGTTGCTCTGTTGATTACGGATATCGAGCTTGCCGGTGCCGAGCGATTTGAACATTGCCGCTATGTGCAATGCAGCATCTACGCATTCCTGCGTGAGCCGCAGCGGGTAATGAGCGCGGTGCGCAAAGTGCTTTCTGCGCCGCAGCAAACCCATCTTATTCTGGAGTAGTCGGTTTTTCTGTCAGTTGGCTGTGGTACTGCCGGCGATATTCCGACGGCGAGCGTTCGGTGTTTTTACGAAACAGACGGCAGAAGTAGTTGCTGTCGACAAAGCCGCAGGCGTGCGCCACTTCTTTTACCTTCAGGTCATAGCCTTTCAATAACGTCTTAGCGTGCTCCAGTCGCGTGTGATTCAGGTATTCGTTAAAACCAATGGCCCCCGTTTTTTGAAACAGGTGCGAGAGATAGTTTGGTGAAATATAGAATGCCTGTGCGACAGATTCGCGGGTAAGCGCGGAGGCATAGCGTTCGTCGATATAATCGCGAATAGCTTCGAATAGTGCCTGGCTGCGTGAGGCGGTCTGGATTTGGCTGCCAAGCAAATCGCAGCAGTGGCTAAGCAGGCTGGCGACGATAAGCCTTGCCGTTTGCTGCTCCTGCGGCTGCATTTGCATTTCATTGAGCGTTTGTAGCAGAAAAGAACCTATGCGTGGGCCGCGTCGGGCGACGTGTTGCTTCGCCAGATTTTGATATTGTTTGCCATCCCATTGCACGACGCTGAAGCCGAGTTGCTGTTTGCCAAACAGCACGCTAAAGGTAGTAGCGGGGGCTTGCCATTGTGGAAAATTCCAGCCACCAGCGGCAACGTACAGCACATCGCCGGGAACTAACGTTGCTCCAGCGCCGGTATCAACAAACTCACCTTCCAGCACAATTTCCAGCCGTGGAAAATCGACCTGATACGCAAGATCGGGCACCGGGCCGTTACTGCTGGCAAAGTAAATCTGGCGCAGGGACAGCGGGCCGTTGATCAGGCGGGAGAGCAGATAGCTGACGTCGTGATACATGTTATTCCCTTAGGTATGTAGACAGGAAAACAGTAACTGGCATTATTAAAAAAGGCCACCTGAAAAGTGTGGCCTGAGGGGAGTTCGATGTAAACATTGCGGCAGTTGTATTGCCGGATGTGGCGTAAACGCCTTATCCAGTCTACCGCCGCGATCTGTAGGCCGGATAAGACGCGTCAAGCGTCGCATCCGGCAAATAGCGCCTGGCTGATAATTACTGATTACCTACCTGGTCGCCATACGGCAGCGTGTCGTAATCGATCAGCGCGTTTTTCTTGTACGGGTTACCAATCCAGCGGGTAGTTTCTTTGAACTGCGGATTCACCACTGAACGGGTTGGATCGTAACCGTCGTAAGATAAGCCTGCTAAATCTGACCAGGTGTGGATCAGTTCCGCAAGGCTGTATTTACGATCAACATCCTGCGAGAAATCACGCGGATGAGTCGCTTGCCATTTTTCTGACGTCCACAGCAGGAACGGAATGGTGTACATATGACGCGTCGGGTTGTCCTCATTACGCCCCTGGGTTTTATGAGGCGGCGTGTCGTAAACCTCTTCACCGTGGTCAGAGAAGTAAACCAGGAAACCGTTCGGGTCTGCTGCTTTAAAGTCTTTAATCAGGCTGGCAACCACATGATCGTTATACAGGTTAGCGTTGTCATAATCGTTATATGACTCCAGCTCTTCCGCGTTTAATCCCGGCGGAACATGATCGGTATTGCCATCAAACTTGCCCTGATTTTCCGGGTAGCGGTATTTGTATTTGATATGCGTCCCCAGCAGATGAACGATGATCAGTTTCTTCGGCGCAGGGTCATTCAGCACTTCCTGGAACGGCTTCAGCACGTTGGTGTCGTATTCACGCGCACTCTGCGTACGTTGCTGGTTCATGTAGTACTGCTTGTCGGTCTGGCGCGAAAATACCGTCAGCATGGTATTGCGAGCGGTCATCGTCTGCTGGTTGGTGATCCAGAAGGTTTTATAACCCGCCTGTTTCATCATGTTCATCAGCGACGGCTGCGTCAGATACAGATCCGGGTTCTTTTCATTGGCAAAGGTCAGCGCCTGTTGCAGGATTTCAATGGTGTACGGACGAGACGTAACTACGTTATTAAACACGGTCAGATTCGGATCGGTTTTATGCAGCGCATCCAGCTCCGGCGTGGTTTCACGCGGATAACCGTACAGACTCATGCGTCCACGCTGGGTCGACTCGCCAATCACTAGCACTAAGGTGCGCGGTTCGTTACCCGATTTATCTTTGAAATTAGCCAGCGGCGGCAAGGCATTATTTTCATTCAGTAGCTTTGTTAGCGAGTTTAGTTGCTGACGATACTGATAATAGCCGGTCAGGAATTGCCACGGTGCGGCAGGCTCCATACGCGAGGCCAGGTTATCCAACGTTTTCTCAAACGGCTTGTTTTTGATAAACGTATTCATGGCGATCGGATGCAGAATCAAGCCATAAAGCAGGGCAAAAGAGACAACATAACGCCACGGCTTTGGAATATAGACCGGACGCAGGCGTGTCCACAGCAGAACTGCCACCGCCGTATAGGCCAGCGCGATAAGCACAATTTTCAGGCTGAAATACTGGCTTAAATACTCGCTGGCTTCGTTGGTGTTGGTTTCGAACATCACAAACAGAACGCTCTGCGAGAACTCCTGACCGTAGATGACGTAGTAGCACAGCGCCGCCAGAGAGGCCGCCCATAGCACCACGCCGATCACTGCGGCAATAATTTTGATCCGCTTCGGAAAGAGGAATACCGGAATTAACCACAGCGAGCTGAATAACAGCGAGTCGCGAATGCCGTTGGTGCCACTATAACCACTGATGTAAATAATGGCCTGTAGCAGAGTAGAGAAAAACCAAAAGTAGAGCAGTGCCCAACCCAGGGCTTTCCAGCTAAAAAGAGGTTTAGCCTGGACTTCTGTGGAATGCATAGTAAGAACCTGTCTTGAAAAAAATATCGCCGAATGTACCGACAATTCCTTAAGGATATCTGAAGGGATATCCAGAATTTGAATAAAATGCAGACAGAAATATATTGAAAACGAGGGTGTTAGAACAGAAGTATTTCAGAAAACCCTCGCGCAAAAGCACGAGGGTTTGCAGGAGAGGAAGATTAGCCGGTATTACGCATACCTGCCGCAATCCCGGCAATAGTGACCATTAACGCCTGCTCGACGCGAGGATCCGGTTCCTGGCCTTCTTTTTCTGCCTGGCGGGAGCGGTGCAGCAACTCGGCTTGCAATACGTTCAGCGGGTCGGTGTAAATATTCCGTAGCTGAATAGACTCTGCAATCCACGGCAGATCGGCCATCAGATGGGAATCGTTGGCAATCGCCAGCACCACTTTGATGTCTTCTTCTTGCAGATTGCGTAACTCTTTACCTAACGGCCACAGTGCTTTGTCTACCAAGCGTTGGTCATAGTATTCCGCCAGCCACAGGTCTGCTTTGGCGAAGACCATCTCCAGCATGCCGAGACGCGTCGAGAAGAATGGCCAATCGCGGCACATAGCCTCCAGCTCGCTCTGTTTGCCATCTTCGACCACTTTTTGCAGCGCCGTACCTGCACCCAGCCAGGCGGGGAGCATCAGACGGTTTTGCGTCCAGGCGAAGATCCACGGAATGGCGCGTAGTGACTCGACGCCGCCGGTTGGGCGACGTTTCGCCGGACGTGAACCCAACGGCAGTTTGCCCAGTTCCTGTTCCGGCGTAGCGGAGCGGAAGTAAGGCACAAAATCTTTGTTTTCACGTACGTAGCCACGGTAGAGATCGCAGGAGATGACTGATAGTTCATCCATAATGCGACGCCAGCTCTCTTTCGGCTCAGGTGGTGGCAGCAGGTTGGCTTCCAGAATCGCCCCGGTGTAAAGCGACAGGCTGCTGACGGTGATTTCTGGCAGACCATATTTAAAGCGGATCATCTCGCCCTGTTCAGTCACGCGCAGGCCACCTTTCAGGCTTCCTGGCGGTTGTGACAGCAGCGCCGCATGAGCAGGTGCGCCGCCGCGACCAATGGAACCGCCGCGACCGTGGAACAACGTCAGCTCAATACCCGCTTTTTCGCAGGTTTTGATTAATGCATCCTGTGCCTGATATTGCGCCCAGGACGCTGCCATCACGCCCGCATCTTTTGCTGAGTCGGAATAGCCAATCATCACCATCTGTTTGCCCTGAATCAGGCCGCGATACCAGTCGATATTCAGCAACTGAGTCATGACATCGTTGGCGTTGTTCAGGTCATCGAGAGTTTCAAACAGCGGAGCAACCGGCATCGCAAACCCGATACCCGCTTCTTTCAGCAGCAGGTGGACAGCCAGCACATCGGACGGCGTTTTCGCCATCGAGATCACGTAGGCGGCAATGGAGCCTTGCGGTGCTTCGGCAATCACCTGGCAGGTATCGAGCACTTCGCGCGTTTCGGCGCTTGGTTGCCAGTTGCGCGGCAGAAGCGGACGTTTGGAGTTCAGTTCGCGGATCAGGAACGCCTGTTTGTCGGCCTCTGACCAGCTTTCGTAGTCGCCGATACCGAGGTAGCGGGTCAGCTCGCCCAGCGCTTCGGTATGACGCGTGCTCTCCTGACGGATATCAATACGGACCAGCGGTACGCCGAAACATTTCACGCGGCGCAGGGTGTCGAGCAGATCGCCGTTGGCGATAATACCCATGCCACACGCCTGAAGTGACTGGTAGCAAGCGTAGAGCGGTTCCCACAGTTCTTCGTTTTGTGTCAGCAGGCCTTCTGGTTTTGGCAGTTCTTCGCCTTTCAGGCGCGCTTCCAGCCATGCCTGTGTCGCCATCAGGCGAGAACGCAGGTTTTTCATCAGATAGCGATACGGTTCTGCGGCACCTTCTTCGCCAACCAGCGCCAGCAGTTCAGGGGTCGCTTCAACCATCGACAGTTCAGAAACCAGCACCTGAATATCTTTCAGGAACAGATCGGTGGCTTTCCAACGGCTGAGCAGCAGGACGTGGCGGGTGATATCGGCAGTGACGTTCGGGTTGCCGTCGCGGTCACCGCCCATCCACGAGGTAAAACGTACCGGAACAAATTCGACGGGCAGTTTGTAGCCGAGGTTCTCTTCCAGTTGTTCGTTCAGTTCGCGCAGGTAATTCGGTACGCCTTGCCACAGGCTGTTTTCTACTACGGCAAAGCCCCATTTGGCTTCATCTACCGGGCTTGGACGCAGCTTACGGATTTCATCGGTATGCCATGACTGGGCGATCAACTGGCGCAGGCGACGCATCAGCTGGTTGTGTTCGTAGTCAGCGATATCTTTGTTATCGAGCTGTTTTAAGCAGGCGTTCACTTCCACCATTTTGTGGATCAGTGTACGACGGGTAATTTCGGTTGGGTGAGCCGTGAGGACCAGTTCCAGCGACAGCGATTCCACTGCTTTTTTGATGGTGTCTTCGCTCAGTTCCGGCTGGTTTTTCAGTTTGCGCAGGGTGCGGGCGATCACTTCCGGGTTGCTGGCAGCTTCGCCTTTCGGCGAAATGCTGTGGTATTGCTCGGCGGTGTTGGCCAGGTTCAGGAACTGACTAAACGCACGCGCAACGGGCAGCAGCTCGTCGTTCGACAAATTTTGTAAGGTGGTGAGCAACTCCTGGCGGTTAGCATCATTGCCAGCGCGTGAAGATTTCGACAACTTACGGATAGTTTCTACGCGTTCAAGAATGTGTTCTCCCAACGCATCCTTGATGGTTTCTCCCAGCACTTTGCCGAGCATACTGACATTACTACGCAATGCGGAATATTGTTCGTTCATATTACCCCAGACACCCCATCTTATCGTTTGATAGCCCTGTATCCTTCACGTCGCATTGGCGCGAATATGCTCGGGCTTTGCTTTTCGTCGTCTTTTATAAAGCCACGTAAAAGCGGTGACGTCAAATGCTGCGAAATCGCTTCAGCAAACGAATAAATAGCAGGAATTTACGTCATTAAATTCACGACGCTTTAAATAAGCGTAACTTATGGGAATGTTAAAAAATCGCCTCAATTAACACCAAAGGTGTAGGTCGGATAAGATGCGCAAGCATCGCATCCGACATTATTGCGGCACTGGAGTTTGGCAACAGTGCCGGATGCGGCGCGAGCGCCTTATCCGGCCTACGGTTGGGCATCGTTTGAGTCACTGTAGGTCGGATAAGATGCGCAAGCATCGCATCCGACATTATTGCGGCACTGGAGTTTGACAACAGTGCCGGATGCGGCGCGAGCGCCTTATCCGGCCTACGTTTTAATGCCAGCAAAAATGGTGAATCACCTGGGTGATCAGTTCGCGGGTGGGCTTGATAAACCTCGTCTCCAGATATTCATCAGGCTGATGGGCTTGATTGATTGAACCCGGCCCCAGAACCAGCGTCGGGCATAACGTTTGAATAAACGGCGCTTCGGTACAGTAATTCACCACTTCGGTCTTTGCTCCGAGCAATTTCTCAACCACTTCAACCAGTTGATGATTCGGTGGGCATTCATAGCCAGGGATCGGCGGATGCAGCTCGTCGACCGTCAGACGACCCGGCCAGCGTTCGCTCACCGGAGCCAATGCATCGTTGAGCAAACCATTAAGTTCATTGAGTGTCATGCCAGGCAGCGGACGAATATCCATATGCAACTCACAGCAAGCGCAAATACGGTTAGAAGCGTCGCCACCGTGAATATGCCCGAGGTTGAGCGTAGGGTATGGCACGGTAAACGCGTCGTAGTGATAACGTTCTTTCAGGTTATCGCGCAATTGCAAAATATGCCCGATAGCGTCGTGCATTAGTTCGATAGCGTTAACTCCGCGTGCTGGATCGCTGGAGTGCCCCGACTGGCCCTGAATACGGATGGCGTTAGAGATATGACCTTTATGTGCGCGTACCGGTTGTAGTGACGTCGGTTCGCCAATGATGGCGCAATCCGGGCGCAGGGCAGTAGTTTCGGCAAAATAACGCGCTCCGGCCATACTGGTTTCTTCATCAGCAGTCGCCAGAATGTAGAGCGGTTTTTTCAGTTTCGTGACGTCGACATCGCGTAGCGCATCAAGGATAAATGCAAAAAAGCCTTTCATGTCGGCGGTGCCTAAGCCGTAAAGCTTGCCGTCATGCTCCGTCAGTGTAAACGGATCGCGCGTCCAGCGACCGTCATCAAATGGCACCGTATCGGTATGCCCCGCCAGCAACAAGCCGCCAGCCCCCTGTCCGGTACTTGCCAGCATATTGAATTTGTTGCGAGTTCCTGGCACAGGCTGCACTTCCACATTGAAGCCTAAATTTTTAAACCAGTCCGCCAGCAGAGTGATTAAATCTGCATTGCTTTGATCGAGTGCCTCTTCCGTGGCGCTTATTGAAGGTGTGGCAATCAGAGCACGGTAAATCTCGATAAATGGCGGTAATTTGTTTTTCATTGTTGACACACCTCTGGTCATGATAGTATCAATATTCATGCACTATTTATGAATAAAAATACACTAACGTTGAGCGTAATAAAACCCACCAGCCGTAAGGTGAATGTTTTACGTTTAACCTGGCAACCAGACATAAGAAGGTGAATAGCCCCGATGTTGAATACGCTGATTGTGGGTGCCAGCGGCTACGCTGGCGCAGAGCTAGTGACCTATGTAAATCGCCATCCGCATATGAACATAACCGCTTTGACTGTTTCAGCGCAAAGCAATGATGCGGGAAAGTTAATCTCCGATTTGCATCCGCAGCTAAAAGGCATCGTTGATCTGCCGTTGCAGCCGATGTCGGATATCAGCGAGTTTAGCCCAGGGGTGGACGTGGTGTTTCTCGCCACCGCCCATGAAGTTAGTCACGATTTAGCGCCGCAGTTTCTTGAAGCGGGCTGCGTGGTGTTCGACCTTTCCGGCGCGTTTCGTGTTAACGACGCCACCTTCTATGAAAAATATTACGGCTTTACCCATCAATACCCGGAACTGCTGGAACAGGCAGCCTACGGTCTGGCGGAGTGGTGCGGTAATAAATTAAAAGAAGCGAATTTGATTGCGGTGCCAGGCTGTTATCCGACGGCAGCACAGTTGGCGCTGAAACCGTTGATTGATGCCGATCTTCTTGACCTCAATCAGTGGCCGGTGATCAACGCCACCAGCGGCGTGAGCGGTGCAGGACGTAAGGCAGCGATTTCAAATAGTTTTTGTGAAGTTAGCCTGCAACCGTATGGCGTCTTTACCCATCGCCATCAACCAGAGATCGCCACACACCTCGGTGCTGACGTTATCTTCACCCCGCATCTGGGCAATTTCCCGCGCGGCATTCTCGAAACCATTACCTGCCGCCTGAAACCGGGTGTGACCCAGGCGCAAGTGGCGCAAGCGTTACAGCAGGCGTATGCCCATAAACCGCTGGTGCGGCTGTATGACAAAGGCGTTCCGGCGCTGAAAAATGTTGTTGGGCTGCCATTTTGCGATATCGGGTTTGCCGTTCAGGGCGAACATCTGATTATTGTGGCGACCGAAGACAACTTACTGAAAGGCGCGACGGCACAAGCGGTACAGTGCGCCAATATTCGTTTCGGCTATGCGGAAACGCAGTCTCTTATTTAAGGGTGCAATGATGAATCCATTAATTATCAAACTGGGTGGCGTACTGCTGGATAGTGAAGAGGCGCTGGAACGTCTGTTTAGCGCACTGGTGAATTATCGTGAGTCACATCAGCGTCCGCTGGTGATTGTCCACGGCGGCGGTTGCGTGGTGGATGAGCTGATGAAAGGACTGAATCTGCCGGTGAAAAAGAAAAACGGCCTGCGGGTAACGCCTGCTGATCAGATTGACATTATCACCGGAGCACTGGCGGGAACGGCAAATAAAACCCTGTTGGCATGGGCGAAGAAACATCAGATTGCGGCCGTAGGTTTGTTTCTCGGTGACGGCGACAGCGTCAAAGTGACCCAGCTTGATGAAGAGTTAGGCCATGTTGGACTGGCGCAGCCAGGTTCGCCTAAGCTTATCAACACCTTGCTGGAGAACGGTTATCTGCCGGTGGTCAGCTCCATTGGCGTAACAGACGAAGGGCAACTGATGAACGTCAATGCCGACCAGGCGGCAACAGCGCTGGCGGCAACGCTGGGCGCGGATCTGATTTTGCTCTCCGACGTCAGTGGCATTCTCGACGGCAAAGGGCAACGCATTACCGAAATGACCGCCGCGAAAGCAGAACAACTGATTGAGCAGGGCATTATTACTGACGGCATGATAGTGAAAGTGAACGCGGCGCTGGATGCTGCGCGCACGCTGGGCCGCCCTGTGGATATCGCCTCCTGGCGTCATGCGGAGCAGCTTCCGGCACTGTTTAACGGTATGCCGATGGGTACGCGGATTTTAGCTTAAGTTTTGTTGGCCGGAGGCGCAGCTTTCCGGCATTGAATTTCAAAATAAGGAAACAGAGTTATGGCACTTTGGGGCGGGCGTTTTACCCAGGCAGCAGATCAACGGTTCAAACAATTCAACGACTCACTGCGCTTTGATTACCGTCTGGCGGAGCAGGATATTGTTGGCTCTGTGGCCTGGTCCAAAGCCCTGGTAACGGTCGGCGTGTTAACCGCAGAAGAGCAGGCGCAACTGGAAGAGGCGCTGAACGTGCTGCTGGAAGATGTTCGCGCCAGGCCACAACAAATCCTTGAAAGCGACGCCGAAGATATCCATAGCTGGGTGGAAGGGAAACTGATCGACAAAGTGGGCCAGTTAGGCAAAAAGCTGCATACCGGGCGTAGTCGTAACGATCAGGTAGCGACTGACCTGAAACTGTGGTGCAAAGATACCGTTAGCGAGTTACTGACGGCTAACCGACAGCTGCAATCGGCGCTGGTGGAAACCGCACAAAACAATCAGGACGCGGTCATGCCAGGTTACACTCACCTGCAACGCGCCCAGCCGGTGACGTTCGCGCACTGGTGCCTGGCCTATGTTGAGATGCTAGCGCGTGATGAAAGCCGTTTGCAGGATGCGCTTAAGCGTCTGGATGTCAGCCCATTAGGCTGTGGCGCGCTGGCGGGAACGGCCTATGAAATCGACCGTGAACAGTTAGCAGGCTGGCTGGGCTTTGCTTCGGCGACCCGTAACAGTCTCGACAGCGTTTCTGACCGTGACCACGTGCTGGAACTGCTGTCGGCTGCCGCAATCGGCATGGTGCATCTTTCGCGTTTTGCTGAAGATCTGATTTTCTTTAACACCGGCGAAGCGGGGTTTGTCGAGCTTTCTGACCGCGTGACTTCCGGTTCATCATTAATGCCGCAGAAGAAAAACCCGGATGCGCTGGAGCTGATTCGCGGTAAATGCGGTCGGGTGCAGGGCGCGTTAACCGGCATGATGATGACGCTGAAAGGTTTGCCGCTGGCTTACAACAAAGATATGCAGGAAGACAAAGAAGGTCTGTTCGACGCGCTCGATACCTGGCTGGACTGCCTGCATATGGCGGCGCTGGTGCTGGACGGTATTCAGGTGAAACGTCCACGTTGCCAGGAAGCGGCTCAGCAGGGTTACGCCAACGCCACCGAACTGGCGGATTACCTGGTGGCGAAAGGCGTACCTTTCCGCGAGGCGCACCATATCGTGGGTGAAGCGGTGGTGGAAGCCATTCGTCAGGGCAAACCGCTGGAAGATCTGCCGCTCGACGAGTTGCAGAAATTCAGCCCGGTGATTGGCGAAGATGTCTATCCGATTTTGTCGCTGCAATCGTGCCTCGACAAGCGTGCGGCAAAAGGCGGCGTCTCACCGCAGCAGGTGGCCCAGGCGATTGCTTTTGCGCAGGCGCGGTTGGGGTAAGAACATTTATATGTACAAATTTGAGCCTGGCTTATCGCCGGGCTTTTTTATGGCAAAAAAAAAGCGGATCCTGGAGATCCGCAAAAGTTCACGTTGGCTTTAGTTATTCGAGTTGAGAAACTCTCGAAACGGGCAGTGACTTCAAGGGTTAAAAGAGGTGCCGCTCCGTTTCTGTGAGCAATTATCAGTCAGAATGCTTGATAGGGATAATCGTTCATTGCTATTCTACCTATCGCCATGAACTATCGTGGCGATGGAGGATGGATAATGAATATTCGTGATCTTGAGTACCTGGTGGCATTGGCTGAACACCGCCATTTTCGGCGTGCGGCAGATTCCTGCCACGTTAGCCAGCCGACGCTTAGCGGGCAAATTCGTAAGCTGGAAGATGAGCTGGGCGTGATGTTGCTGGAGCGGACCAGCCGTAAAGTGTTGTTCACCCAGGCGGGAATGCTGCTGGTGGATCAGGCGCGTACCGTGCTGCGTGAGGTGAAAGTCCTTAAAGAGATGGCAAGCCAGCAGGGCGAGACGATGTCCGGACCGCTGCATATTGGTTTGATTCCCACGGTTGGACCGTACCTGCTACCGCATATTATCCCGATGCTGCACCAGACCTTTCCAAAGCTGGAAATGTATCTGCATGAAGCACAGACCCACCAGTTACTGGCGCAACTGGACAGTGGCAAACTCGATTGCGTGATCCTCGCGCTGGTGAAAGAGAGCGAAGCATTCATTGAAGTGCCGTTGTTTGATGAGCCAATGTTGCTGGCTATCTATGAAGATCACCCGTGGGCGAACCGCGAATGCGTACCGATGGCCGATCTGGCAGGGGAAAAACTGCTGATGCTGGAAGATGGTCACTGTTTGCGCGATCAGGCAATGGGTTTCTGTTTTGAAGCCGGGGCGGATGAAGATACACACTTCCGCGCGACCAGCCTGGAAACTCTGCGCAACATGGTGGCAGCAGGTAGCGGGATCACTTTACTGCCTGCGCTGGCTGTGCCGCCGGAGCGCAAACGCGATGGGGTTGTTTATCTGCCGTGCATTAAGCCGGAACCACGCCGCACTATTGGCCTGGTTTATCGTCCTGGCTCACCGCTGCGCAGCCGCTATGAGCAGCTGGCAGAGGCCATCCGCGCAAGAATGGATGGCCATTTCGATAAAGTGTTAAAACAGGCGGTTTAAACCGTTTAACGCAGCTACCCGATAGGCTTCCGCCATCGTCGGGTAGTTAAAGGTGGTGTTGACGAAGTACTCAATAGTGTTGCCGCCACCTTTCTGTTCCATAATCGCCTGACCGATATGAATAATTTCGGCAGCGCGCTCGCCAAAGCAGTGAATGCCCAGAATCTCTTTTGTTTCCCGATGGAACAAAATTTTCAGCGTGCCCACGTTCATGCCGACGATTTGTGCACGTGCCAGATGTTTGAACTGGGCGCGGCCCACTTCATATGGCACTTTCATCGCGGTCAGCTGCTGTTCGGTTTTGCCCACAGAGCTGATTTCCGGGATGGTGTAAATGCCGGTAGGGATATCTTCAATCAGATGCGCGGTGGCTTCGCCTTTTACCAGCGCCTGCGCGGCAATGCGCCCCTGGTCATAGGCCGCTGATGCCAGGCTCGGATAACCAATCACGTCGCCCACCGCGTAAACGTGCGGCTGTGCGGTCTGATACATGCTGTTGACCTTCAGCTGTCCGCGACTGTCAGTTTCCAGCCCAATGTTCTGTAATGCCAGCGAATCGGTATTACCGGTGCGGCCGTTGGCATAGAGCAGACAGTCGGCTTTCAGTTTTTTACCCGACTTCAGATGCATGATTACACCGTCGTCACAGCCTTCGATCTTCTCGTACTCTTCGTTGTGACGAATCACTACGCCACTGTTCCAGAAGTGATAGGAGAGAGAATCTGACATCTCTTGATCGAGAAATGCCAGCAGGCGATCGCGGGTGTTGATCAGATCCACTTTTACATCCATACCGCGGAAGATCGACGCATATTCACAGCCGATCACTCCAGCACCATAGATAAGTACATGGCGCGGTTCGTGGTGCATGCTGAGAATTGAGTCGCTGTCGTAAATGCGTGGATGGGTGAAATCAACATCTGTTGGATGATATGGACGAGAGCCGCAGGCAATAACAAATTTTTCAGCGGTTAGTGTTTCAACGCTGCCGTCCGGGCAATCCAGCGCCAACGTATGCTCGTCAACAAAGCGAGCGTTCCCCTGCAATATTTCACAGTGATTACGTTCGTAAAATCCCTGACGCATGCGCGTTTGTTGATTAATCACGTTATCGGCATGGTTAAGGATATCGGCAAAAGAAGAGCGGAGCAGTCGGGAATGGTCGCTGTATAGTGGGTTTTGATTGAATTCTATAATGCGGCTGACGGCGTGACGGAGAGCTTTCGACGGGATGGTGCCCCAGTGGGTGCAACCGCCGCCAACATTTTGATAACGCTCGATAACTGCGACGCGCGCACCTTGCTTAACCAGGCCCATTGCAGCGCCTTCGCCGCCGGGGCCGGAACCTATTACTATGGCATCGTAATCGTAGGAATGTGGCATGGTAGGGCTTACCTGTTCTTATACATAAAAGCAACAGAATGGTAACATTTTATCGCGGGTAAGCCAATTGATCCCCGTCATTAATCTGGCTATAGCGTGAGCGGCCTTTGCTTTGTCTGCCTCCTTCTTAACCCATTTATTCACTATTAATCGCTTTTTATTATGGCTGATAGTTTTATCTTGCCGAAGCGTGCTTTTTTGTTATTGTCTTTATGAAATCTTCTTATAAAACAAACATATAAATATTTTATATTGATGGGTTATTTGTATTTATACCATCAATAAAATCCGTTAATTAGCCTGTTTATAAGTGAATAAAGGAATAGCCGATGATCGAACACTATATTCGAGGGTTTGAGGAAGAACTGCGTGAGATCCGCCATCAGATCCACGAAAACCCGGAGCTGGGATTACAAGAATTTAAAACCAGTGCTTTGGTTGCGGAAAAGCTGCGTCAGTGGGGCTATGAAGTAGAGCAAGGACTGGCGACGACGGGGATAGTGGCCACGTTAAAAGTGGGCGACGGAGAGAAAAGTATTGGCCTGCGGGCGGATATGGATGCGCTGCCGATTTATGAAAATAGTGGCAAGCCCTGGGCCAGTAAACATCCTGGTTTAATGCACGCCTGCGGGCATGACGGGCATACCACCATACTGCTGGGGGCCGCGCGTTATTTTGCCGAAACCCGCCGTTTTAACGGCACGTTACGTCTTATCTTCCAGCCTGCGGAAGAGATGATTAATGGCGGTGAGATCATGGTTAAAGAGGGGCTTTTTGATCATTTCCCCTGCGATGTCATTTTCGGCATGCATAACATGCCCGGTCTGCCGGTGGGTAAGTTTTATTTCCAGCCAGGGGCACTGATGGCGTCAATGGATCAGTTCCATATTACGGTTCGTGGTTGTGGCGGACACGGTGCGATCCCGCACAAAGCCATCGATCCGGTGCTGGTTGCCGCACATATCACCACCGCATTACAAAGCATTGTGTCGCGCAATGTCGATCCGCTGGAAGCGGCGGTAATTACCGTCGGCAGCATTGTTGCGGGTGAGGCGGCTAACGTCATTCCTGACAGTGCTGAGATGAAAATCAGCGTCCGCTCTCTTAGCCGCGATACCCGACAACTTCTTCTGACCCGTATTCCTGCTCTGGCACAAGCCCAGGCTGCCAGCTTTGGTGCTACGGCTGAGGTTACGCATGTTAACGGTACACCGGTATTAGTGAATGACGAGGAGATGGCGCGCTTCGCCTGGCAGGTGGCGTGTAAAACGTTTGGTGAAGAGCGGGCCGAGTTTGGCATCAAGCCTCTGATGGGCAGTGAAGATTTCTCTTTCATGCTGGAAGCTCAACCCAAAGGCGGTTTCCTGTTATTCGGTAATGGCGATGTCGGGGAAGGTTCCTGCATGGTGCATAACCCGGGTTACGACTTCAACGATGCAAGTCTGGTCCCGGCAAGCAGCTACTGGGGCGCACTGGTAGAAGCCTGGCTGCAATAAATAAAACAACACACAACAACACTTTTTGGCAAGGAACATGGAATGACGGCGATCGTAAATGAAACCGTGAGTGTGAAGAAAAAGCCCAGCGGCAGGCGGGTGATTTTTGCCTCGGCGTTTGGCAATGCGCTCGAATTTTTTGATTTTGGCGTTTACAACTTTTTTGTGGTCTATATCAGCACGCTATTTTTTCCGCCCAGTGCAGATAAAAACGTCGCGCTACTGCTGGCGTTTGCCACTTTCGGCGTGAGCTTTTTTATGCGCCCGCTCGGCGGCATTATTGTGGGGGCCTGGGCCGATCGTTTCGGACGCAAACCCGCGATGGTGTTCACCATTGCGCTGATGAGTCTTGGTACACTGATGATCGGCATCGCACCGACGTATGAAACGGCGGGCTATTGGGGAACCGCGACGCTGGTGCTAGCGCGTCTAATTCAGGGCGTTGCGGCAGGAGGCGAAGTCGGTGCCTCAATGTCTTTGTTGGTTGAATCAGCTCCGGCAAATCGTCGCGGTTTTTACAGCAGTTGGTCACTGGCGACTCAAGGCCTGGCAACAACTTTTGGAGGTGTTGTCGCTTTAGGTTTAAGTGCATGGCTGCCCTTTGCGACCGGTTCAGAAACCGTCATGGCTGAATGGGGGTGGCGTGTGCCGTTTTTTATTGGCGTGTTATTAGCGCCTGTCGGCTGTTGGTTGCGTTTGAGTCTGGAAAATGATGTTCCTGAGCCAGCACATAATAAGAAGGCCGCAGCCAGCGAAAGCGCCTTCTCCTTACTTATGCAACATAAAGCGACTATCGCTAACGGTATCTTGCTCGCTATTGGTAGTACAGTCGCAACCTATATCTCCCTCTTTTATTACGGTACATGGGCGGCGAAGTATTTAGGAATGAACCAAAACTATTCTCATGCAGCGATGTTACTGGCGGGCGTTATTACGTTTGTGGGTGCGCTGCTGGTGGGGATGTTGTGCGATTCGGTCGGGCGTAAAAAGCTGATTTTAATCTCCCGTGTGATGGTGCTGATCTGTAGCTGGCCGTCATTCTGGCTGTTGGTGAATTACCCAAGCCCTGGCATGTTGCTGACGGTGGTTTTCGTGATGGTCAGCTTTACCACGCTTGGCGGTGTGCCAGTGATGTTGTTGATCTCTGAACTGTTGCCGAAACGGATTCGGGCATTGGGTTTTGCGCTGGTTTATAGCATTGGTGTGGCAATCTTTGGCGGTTTTGCTCAATATTTCGCTACGCAATCCATCGTGTTGCTGGATAGTTTGACGGCTCCGGCGTGGTATCTGGGTGGAGGCACGTTGCTGTCGATGTTGGCGTTGTTGTACGTAAAAGAACCGGCCAAAGAATTGCAGTAAATATGTTTTATTGCGTTACCGTTCATTCACAATACTGGAGCAATCCAGTATGTTCATTCTCTGGTATAGTGCCAGCAGTACTTTTGGCAAGGATTCAGACATCGTGATGGGCGTAAGAGCGCAACAAAAAGAAAAAACCCGCCGTTCGCTGGTGGAAGCCGCATTTAGCCAATTAAGTGCTGAACGCAGCTTCGCCAGCTTGAGTTTGCGTGAAGTGGCGCGTGAAGCGGGCATTGCTCCCACCTCTTTTTATCGGCATTTCCGCGACGTAGACGAACTGGGTCTGACCATGGTTGATGAGAGCGGTTTAATGCTACGCCAACTCATGCGCCAGGCGCGTCAGCGTATCGCCAAAGGCGGGAGTGTGATCCGCACCTCGGTCTCCACATTTATGGAGTTCATCGGTAATAATCCTAACGCCTTCCGGTTATTATTGCGGGAACGCTCCGGCACCTCCGCTGCGTTTCGTGCCGCCGTTGCGCGTGAAATTCAGCACTTCATTGCGGAACTTGCGGACTATCTGGAACTCGAAAACCATATGCCGCGTGCGTTTACTGAAGCGCAAGCCGAAGCAATGGTGACAATTGTCTTCAGTGCGGGTGCCGAGGCGTTGGACGTCGGCGTCGAACAACGTCGGCAATTAGAAGAGCGACTGGTACTGCAACTGCGAATGATTTCGAAAGGGGCTTATTACTGGTATCGCCGTGAACAAGAGAAAACCGCAATTATTCCGGGAAATGTGAAGGACGAGTAATGAAACAAGCAAATCAAGATAGAGGTACGCTGCTGCTGGCGTTGGTTGCTGGCTTATCGATTAATGGTACTTTTGCAGCGCTGTTTAGCTCCATTGTGCCATTTTCTGTATTCCCGATTATTTCCCTGGTGCTGACGGTTTACTGCCTGCATCAACGTTATCTTAATCGCACTATGCCGGTAGGCTTGCCGGGTCTGGCAGCTGCCTGTTTTATTCTCGGCGTACTGCTGTACAGCACGGTAGTTCGTGCGGAATATCCGGATATCGGCTCTAACTTCTTCCCGGCAGTACTCTCCGTCATTATGGTGTTCTGGATTGGCGCGAAGATGCGTAACCGTAAGCAGGAAGTTGCTGAGTAATCGGTATCATGCCGGATGCTGGCGCATCCGGCATGGGTTTTACTTCGCGGTCAGTAATACGCCGCACTCCATATGGTGCGTGTAGGGGAACTGATCAAACAGAGCCAGACGTTCGACCTTGTGCGTCTGGCTTAATGTTTCCAGATTTTTGCATAACGTTTCCGGATTGCAGGAGATATACAGAATACGTGGATACGCCTGCACCATTTTCTCGGTTTCACTGTCCAGACCGCTGCGCGGTGGGTCGACAAAAATGGTTTCGCACTGATAACTCTTTAAGTCGATCCCTTGCAGGCGGTTAAACTCGCGCACGCCATTCATCGCCTGAGTAAATTCTTCTGCCGCCATACGAATAATTTGTACGTTATCAATATGGTTAGCGGCAATATTGTATTGCGCGGCAGCGACTGACGGCTTGGCGATTTCGGTGGCTAATACCCGATCAAAATTGCGCGCCAGGGCTAATGAGAAGTTACCGTTGCCGCAGTACAGCTCCAGTAAATCGCCTTTTGAGCCTTTGGTTACGTCCAGCGCCCATTCCAGCATCTGAATATTCATCGCCGCGTTCGGCTGGGTAAAGCTGTTTTCTACCTGACGGTAGATCATCTCTTTCCCTGCGACCGGCAGACGTTCGTCGATGTAATCTTGATCCAGCGCGATTTTGGTTTTCGTTGCCCGACCAATCAGATGCACATTCAGATTCTGTGCTCGCAGTGCATCGCGCAGGGCTTCCGCTTCCTGACGCCACTCATCATCCAGCTTTTTATGGTACAGCAGGGAAACCACCGCCTGGTTACTCAGCGTGGTGAGGTAATCAATCTGGAACAACTTGTGGCGCAGAACGGGATTATTACGCACACCCGCAATCATCGCCGTCATCAACTGGTTGATGAGTTCACTGGCGGCGGGGAAGCTATCCACGCGGATACGGCTTTTGGTTTGTTGATCGAAAATGATGTGATACAGGTCATCGCCATCGTGCCAGATGCGGAACTCCGCACGCATCCGGTAATGACTGACCGGCGAGCGAAACACTTCCGGAACCAGGTCAGAAAACGGTGCCATCATACTTTGCAAACGTACCACTTTTTCGGCTAACTGCGCTTCATACTGTTCTGTTGGAAGGTGTTCGGGGGTCATGATGTATCCTGAAAAATTAAAGTACGCGGCGATTGTAGGGATTGCTCATCAGATGTCCAGATCTTGATGAATTCCTATTTGTGAGCTACGTCTGGACAGTAACTTGTTACAACCTGTAGCATCCACTTGCCGGTCCTGTGAGTTAATAGGGAATCCAGTGCGAATCTGGAGCTGACGCGCAGCGGTAAGGAAAGGTGCGATGATTGCGTTATGCGGACACTGCCATTCGGTGGGAAGTCATCATCTCTTAGTATCTTAGATACCCCTCCAAGCCCGAAGACCTGCCGGCCAACGTCGCATCTGGTTCTCATCATCGCGTAATATTGATGAAACCTGCGGCATCCTTCTTCTATTGTGGATGCTTTACAATGATTAAAAAAGCTTCGCTGCTGACGGCGTGTTCTGTCACAGCCTTTTCCGCTTGGGCACAGGATACCAGCCCGGATACTCTCGTCGTTACTGCTAACCGTTTTCAGCAGCCAGTAAATACTGTCCTTGCACCTACTGATATTGTTACCCGTGAGGATATTCAACGCTGGCAGTCGAAAGACCTCAACGATATTATGAGTCATCTCCCCGGTGTAAATATCTCTCAAACTGGTGGAATGGGGACGAGTTCTTCTCTTTATGTTCGTGGCACTGAATCGCGCCATGTTTTAGTGTTGATTGACGGTGTGCCGATGGCTCGTGCCGGTATCGACAATGCAATTGATATTAGCCAGTTCCCGGTATCACTTGTACAGCGTGTTGAATATATTCGTGGGCCGCGTTCTGCCGTTTATGGTTCTGGTGCCATCGGAGGTGTGGTGAACATTATTACAATGAGTAATGATGAGAAAGCTCAGATCAACGCAGGAATGGGTACAAATGGTTATCAAGCCTATGATGGGGTAATAAATAAACGTTTTGGCGATACGATGGTAACAGTAGCAGGTGCTTACCAGACGACCAAAGGTTTTAACATTCAGCCTGGCTCACCATACAGTGGTGATAGCGATCGCGATGGATATCGCAACAAACTTTTCTGGGGGGGGCTGCAGCATAAGTTTAATGATAACTTCTCGGGGTTCTTCCGTGGTTACAGCTACACAGCTAATAATGATTACGACCAGGGCTCGATGTATGGTTCTGCTACTGGCAACGAAGAAGCTCAGAATTACAACCAGTCCTGGGATACTGGCCTACGCTATAACTCCGGCATCTATTCGTCTCAGTTAATTGCTAACTATCAACGACTCAAGAATTATAACTACACAAATAATCTTGGTCGTTATGCGGGAGATGCCACCCTGGATGACATGGAACAGCGTTATATTCAGTGGGGTAATAGCATTGAGGTAGGGCATGGTGCAATTAGCGGCGGGATCGATTGGAAACAGGAAAAACTGACGTCCAGCAGCATTACAAAATCAGATGATTACGAACGCGATACCACCGGGTTATACCTGACTGGACAGCAACAGATTTCCAATGTGACTTTGGAAGCTTCTGGCCGAGAAGATCATGATGAACAGTTTGGCTGGCATGGTACCTGGCAGACAGCTGCTGGCTGGGAGTTTATTGATGGCTACCAGGCAACACTTTCTTACGGTACCAGTTTTCTTTCGCCTTCTCTTGGACAGCAATACGGGGCTGCTCGCTTTGCTTCAATTTATGGTCCTGGTATTGCAGCCAACCCAAATTTGAAGCCAGAAGAATCTAAACAGTGGGAGATTGGAATTGAGGGGGTAACTGGGACTCTGGATTGGCGGCTCTCAGGATATCGTTATGAAATTCAGAACCTGATTGATTATAAAAGCATAAATAATGTCAACCAGTACATTAATGTGAAATCAGCCACGATTAAAGGGCTGGAATGGACGGGAAATATTACAACCGGTCCTGTTGAACATCGCTTGACGTTACAATATGTTGACCCGCGCGATGATGAAACAGATAAAGTGCTGTACCGTCGGGCAAAACAGCAGGTTAAGTACGAGTTGACTGGACAAGCTTATGGTTTCGAATGGGACGTTTCTTACCAATATATAGGTCAACGATACGACAACGCTTATGACGAGACCTCTGGCTCATCACATACAGTTAAATTAGGCGGTGTGAGCTTGTGGGATCTTGCGGTTGCGTATCCGGTCACCTCTCACCTGACAGTTCGTGGTAAAATAGCCAACCTGTTCGACAAAGATTATGAGACAGTCTATGGCTACCAAACTGCAGGACGGGAATACACCTTGTCTGGCAGCTACACCTTCTGAACCACGTCCCACCGTGCTGGTGTTTGACTCCGGCGTCGGTGGGTTGTCGGTCTATGACGAGATCCGGCATCTCTTACCGGATCTCCATTACATTTATGCTTTCGATAACGTCGCTTTCCCGTATGGCGAAAAAAGCGAAGCGTTTATTGTTGAGCGAGTGGTGGCAATTGTCACCGCGGTGCAAGAACGTTATCCCCTTGCGCTGGCTGTGGTCGCTTGCAACACTGCCAGTACCGTTTCACTTCCTGCATTACGCGAAAAGTTCGACTTCCCGGTTGTTGGTGTCGTGCCGGCGATTAAACCTGCTGCACGTCTGACGGCAAATGGCATTGTCGGATTACTGGCAACCCGCGGAACAGTTAAACGTTCTTATACTCATGAGCTGATCGCGCGTTTCGCTAATGAATGCCAGATAGAAATGCTGGGCTCGGCAGAGATGGTTGAGTTGGCTGAAGCGAAGCTGCATGGCGAAGATGTTTCTCTGGATGCACTAAAACGTATCCTACGCCCGTGGTTAAGAATGAAAGAGCCGCCAGATACCGTTGTATTGGGTTGCACCCATTTCCCTCTACTACAAGAAGAACTGTTACAAGTGCTGCCAGAGGGAACCCGGCTGGTGGATTCTGGCGCAGCGATTGCTCGCCGAACGGCTTGGTTGTTAGAACATGAAGCCCCGGATGCAAAATCTGCCGATGCGAATATTGCCTTTTGTATGGCAATGACGCCAGAAGCTGAACAATTATTGCCCGTTTTACAGCGTTACGGCTTCGAAACGCTCGAAAAACTGGCAGTTTTAGGCTGATTTGGTTGAATGTTGCGCGGTCGGAAAATTATTTTAAATTTCCTCTTGTCAGGCCGGAATAACTCCCTATAATGCGCCACCACTGACACG
>NZ_JAYQWM010000020.1:0-73992 GCF_036662595.1 Escherichia sp. Lx600-2
CTGATAGAAACAGAAGCCACTGGAGCACCTCAAAAACACCATCATACACTAAATCAGTAAGTTGGCAGCATCACCAAACAGAGAAAATATAAAAGTAATGTATTTTATTCATTCCGTCTGAATATAAAAAACGCGCTCATGACCGCCAAAAGGCGCAAGCTACTCTGGATCCGGCGGCGCAAACCACGCTGATTTAAAATCGAACCAGCCGAGGGTATTCATACGCAGGCCGCGCATACTGCGTTGCCCCTGAATGATCAGCCAGTGGTGGATAAGCGGCACCATTGCTTTGCTGGCGACCAGTTGTTGGCACCAGTTCGCCAGGTTCATTTCGCCATTGCGCCAGCGGGCGGCGTCGGCTTGCCAGTCGATCGGAATACAGTGTTGGAGCAGCGGTACCTCGCACAAGTGCGCGAACAGCGAAAAATCCAGCGGCAGCGTAAAGTTGGCGCTGTTAAGCCAGATATCGCTCTCGATCTCTCCTTCATGCCACTGATCGTAGCTGATCTCTTTGATTTCCAGTGTGACCTGGTGGCTTGCCAGAATCTGCTGCATGATCCCGGCAATCACCCGATGCTCACTGTGATCCTGATAAAAGGTCAGGGTGAGGCTTTCCAGACCAGCCGGTTTTTCGCTCTTTATGGTGCGGGCATGGTGCCAACGGGGGAGCAGTCCATAAGCCGGGAACCACAGTTGCTGGTACTGTTCCTCAGCGAAATAGACCAGATTAGTTGGAGAAAGCACATAGCTTACCCAGTCCCTGACTTGCTGATTCGCCCCGCGGTGGGTGCGGTTGTCGAACAGTAAATAGTAGCAACCTTCCTCCAGCCGACTTTCAATTTCTTTTTCCTCGCCCTGCGGCCCTTTCAGCATCAGGCCTCCGGCTGGTTCATCGGCAATTTCCGGCAGAACCCAGACGTTAACTTCGTCGATTAATGCCCGATAACCAAAGAAGTCGTCGAATGCCTGAATTTTCAGTTGATTGCTGCTGTTGCGGATCACCGCATACGGACCAGTGCCGATGGGATGGCTGGCAAAGTTACTGAGGGTTTCCCATTCGCGCGGCAGGATCATCGCCGGAACTTGCCCCAGCAGTAATGGCAACCAGCGGTCCGGCTGCGTGAGATGGATATCCAGCGTCCAGGGCGTCGGTGACAAAATATCAGCAATGTGGGAATAGAGCGGCAGCGTGTTGATCCGTTTCAAAGAGGCGATCACGTCGTCCATTTCCAGTTCACGACCATGATGAAAATGGACTCCTGGTCGCAAAAAGAAGCGCCAGTGAAGCGGTGAAATTTGCTGCCAGTGGTGGGCGATGTCCGCCTCCAGTTCCCCATTTTCCTCATTTACGCGCGTTAGCGAACTGAAGATTTGTCGGGCGATATGGGTTTCTGAACGGCGTAATGCGCTACCCGGTAGTAAGTTACGCAACGGACGATAGTAGAGCACACGCAAAATATGCCGCCCTTGACGAAATGAGCGCCCCAGATGGGAAACCAGCATTTGCCGCACAGCCGCTTTATCGCCAACTAACTGCACCAGTTGGTCTATATGGTCCTGCTCAAGTAAATCTTCCGCGCGTTGTTGCTGGAGCGCCAGCCCGGTATAGAGGAACGTCAGGCGTGAACGTTTACCACGCCCAACTTCCGCTTCCCATGTCAACCAGCCGCGCTCCTGCATGGTGTTGAGCAGGGTGCGCATATGACGACGCGAGCAGCTCAATAACGCTGCCAGTTCGTTGAGCGTTGTGTCCTGCGATTTACCCTCGCAGCATTGCCACAGGCGGATGAACTGTTGTTGCAGACGAGCAGATGGCATAAAAGGGGAACTCCTGCGCAAAAGACAGCAATTTTATTTTCCCTATATTAAGTCAATAATTCCTAACGATGAAGCAAGGAGGTGCCCCATGCGTCAGTTTTATCAGCACTATTTTACCGCGACAGCGAAGTTGTGCTGGTTGCGTTGGTTAAGCGTCCCACAACGATTAACCATGCTTGAAGAACTGATGCAGTGGGAGGGGAGTCATTCTGACTACTGATTTGCGGACATCATGTGTGACTGAGTATTGGTGTTAATCGCCACGCCAGCAGTGATTATCTGCTGGCTTTTTTCTTTTTGGCGATTGAGTACCGGACGGTGTACAAACTAACGCATAAACGCGGGTTGCTTCGCTTCATAAGCCGCAATGGCGTCGTCGTGCTGCAAGGTAAGCCCAATGCTGTCCAGACCGTTCATCATGCAGTGGCGACGGAAGGCATCAATGGTAAAGCGATAGGTTTTCTTACCCGCTTTCACCTCTTGCGCTTCCAGGTCTACATCAAAATGAATCCCTGGATTGGCTTTCACCAGCGCAAACAGCTCATCCACTTCTGCATCGCTTAATTTCACCGGCAGCAGCTGGTTGTTAAAGCTATTGCCATAGAAGATGTCAGCAAAACTCGGCGCAATCACCACTTTAAAACCGTAGTCGGTCAATGCCCAGGGCGCGTGCTCACGCGAGGAGCCACAGCCGAAGTTTTCTCGTGCCAGCAAAATGGAAGCGCCCTGATACTGCGGGAAGTTCAGCACGAAGTCCGGGTTTGGCTGTTGGCCTTTTTCATCCAGAAAACGCCAGTCGTTAAACAGATGCGCGCCAAAACCAGTACGGGTCACTTTCTGCAAAAACTGTTTCGGGATGATTGCATCGGTATCGACATTGGCGGCATCCAGCGGAACCACCAGGCCTGTGTGTTTGATAAATTTCTCTGCCATGGTGTGCTCCTTATTTAATGTTGCGAATGTCGGCGAAATGTCCGGTCACAGCCGCGGCGGCAGCCATTGCCGGGCTGACCAGATGCGTGCGCCCGCCGCGCCCCTGGCGGCCTTCAAAGTTACGGTTGCTGGTGGAGGCACAACGTTCGCCCGGATTCAGACGGTCGTTGTTCATCGCCAGACACATTGAGCAGCCAGGCAAGCGCCATTCAAAACCGGCTTCAATAAAGATTTTGTCCAGACCTTCCGCTTCCGCCTGGGCTTTTACCGGGCCAGAGCCGGGAACCACCAGTGCCTGCACGCCTGGCGCGACTTTCCGGCCTTTGGCGATTTCAGCCGCCGCGCGTAAATCTTCAATGCGCGAGTTGGTGCAGGAGCCGATAAACACTTTGTCGATAGCCACTTCGGTCAGTGGAATGCCCGGTTTCAACCCCATATAGGCCAGCGCTTTTTCTGCTGACGCGCGTTCAACCGGATCGGCAAACGAAGCCGGATCGGGAATATTGTCGTTCACGGAAATCACCTGGCCTGGATTGGTGCCCCAGGTGACCTGCGGCGAAATCTCTTCTGCTTGCAGAGTGACAACGGTATCGAAAGTTGCGCCTTCGTCGGTTTGCAGGGTTTTCCAGTAGGCAACGGCGTCGTCGAAATCTTTGCCTTTCGGCGCATGCAAACGGCCTTTGACATAGTTAAAGGTGGTTTCGTCCGGTGCAACCAGACCGGCTTTCGCGCCCATTTCGATTGCCATATTGCACAGGGTCATCCGACCTTCCATGCTTAAATCACGGATTGCTTCGCCGCAAAACTCCACCACATGCCCGGTACCGCCTGCGCTACCGGTTTTACCGATAATTGCCAGCACGATATCTTTCGCGGTAATGCCCGGCGCAGCTTTGCCCTGGACTTCAATTTTCATGGTCTTCGCACGGCCCTGTTTCAGGGTTTGCGTTGCCAGTACGTGTTCAACTTCGGAAGTGCCGATACCAAAGGCCAGTGCGCCAAACGCGCCGTGAGTGGCGGTATGCGAGTCGCCGCAGACAATGGTCATCCCCGGCAAGGTCACGCCCTGTTCCGGCCCCATTACGTGGACGATCCCCTGATACGGGTGATTCAGGTCATACAGCTCGACGCCAAATTCTTTGCAGTTTTTGATCAGCTCCTGCATCTGGATGCGCGCCATTTCACCACAGGCATTAATGTCTTTGGTCTGGGTAGAGACGTTGTGATCCATGGTGGCGAAGGTTTTGCCCGGCTGACGTACCGGGCGACCGTGGGCGCGCAGACCATCGAACGCCTGCGGTGAGGTCACTTCATGCACCAGGTGGCGGTCGATATATAACAGCGGGGTTTCGTTTTCGGCTTCGTATACTACGTGAGCGTCGAATAATTTTTCGTATAACGTCTTAGCCATGATTACACCCCTTCTGCCACATAGCGGGCAATGATATCGCCCATTTCATCGGTACTAACGGCGGCAGCGCCACGGGCTAAATCCCCGGTGCGAATGCCTTCTTCTAATGCGCGGTTAATGGCGCGTTCAATGGCGGAAGCCGCATCATCGGCATCCAGGCTGTAACGCAGCAGCAGTGCCAGCGACAGGATTTGTGCAATCGGGTTGGCGATGTTTTTGCCTGCGATATCTGGTGCCGAGCCGCCTGCCGGTTCATACAGACCAAAACCTTGCTCGTTCAGGCTGGCGGAAGGCAACATGCCCATCGAGCCAGTGATCATTGCGCACTCGTCAGACAGAATGTCGCCAAACAGGTTGGAGCACAGCAGGACGTCAAACTGTGATGGATCTTTAATCAGCTGCATGGTGGCGTTGTCGATGTACATATGCGCCAGTTCGATATCCGGGTATTCCGTGGCGATCTCGTTGACGATTTCACGCCATAAAATAGAGGATTGCAGCACGTTAGCTTTGTCGATTGAGGTGACTTTGTGGCGACGCTTGCGAGCAGATTCAAACGCGATGCGGGCGATACGTTCAATCTCAAAACGGTGATACACCTCGGTATCAAACGCTTTTTCATATTGTCCGCTACCTTCGCGGCCTTTTGGCTGACCGAAATAGATGCCGCCGGTCAGTTCGCGCACGCACAGGATGTCGAAGCCGTTAGCGGCAATGTCAGCACGCAGCGGACAGAATGCTTCCAGCCCCTGATACAGTTTTGCCGGACGCAGGTTGCTGAATAATTTGAAGTGCTTACGCAAAGGCAACAGTGCGCCGCGTTCTGGTTGCTGGTCCGGTGGTAAATGTTCCCACTTCGGGCCGCCTACCGAGCCAAACAGCACGGCATCGGCTTGCTCACAACCTTCAACCGTCGCAGGCGGCAGCGGCTGCCCGTGGTTATCAATGGCTGCGCCGCCTACATCGTAATGGCTGGTGGTGATGCGCATCGCAAAGCGGTTGCGCACGGCATCCAGCACTTTCAGCGCCTGGGTCATCACTTCCGGACCAATACCGTCCCCCGGCAATACGGCAATATGGTAATTCTTCGACATCACACGGTTTCCTTGTTGTTTTCGTTGTGTTGAGCTTTGCGTTGCAACTCTTTTTCGACTTCTGCGGCGCGCCAGATATTGTTCAGTACGTGCACCATGGCTTTGGCGGAGGACTCGACAATATCGGTGGCCAGGCCGACGCCGTGGAAGCGGCGACCGTTGTAGTTGGCGACAATATCCACCTGACCCAGCGCATCTTTACCGTGACCTTTAGCGGTCAGGCTGTATTTCACCAGTTCGACGTTATAGTCAGTGATGCGGTTAATTGCCTGATAGACGGCATCGACCGGACCGTTACCGTTGGCGGCTTCTGCTTTGACTTCTTCGCCACAGGCCAGTTTGACGGCGGCGGTGGCGATATCGTTAGAGCCAGACTGCACGCTGAAGTAATCCAGACGGAAATGCTCCGGCTCTTCTTGCTGCTTACCGATGAAGGCCAGCGCCTCCAGATCGTAATCAAACACCTGACCTTTTTTGTCCGCCAGCTTCAGGAAGGCGTCGTACAAATTGTCTAAATTATATTCACTTTCTTTATACCCCATCTCATCCATGCGATGTTTCACCGCCGCACGCCCCGAACGAGAGGTCAGATTCAGCTGGATTTGGTTCAGACCAATAGATTCTGGTGTCATGATTTCGTAGTTTTCGCGGTTTTTCAGCACGCCATCCTGGTGGATACCGGAGGAGTGTGCGAATGCGCCGCTGCCAACAATGGCTTTGTTTGCCGGGATCGGCATATTACAAATCTGGCTAACTAACTGGCTGGTGCGCCATATCTCCTGGTGATTAATGGCGGTGTGGACGTTGAGAATATCCTTACGAACTTTGATCGCCATGATGACTTCTTCCAGGGAACAGTTACCGGCACGCTCGCCGATCCCGTTCATTGCACCTTCCACCTGGCGTGCACCGGCATGTACCGCCGCCAGTGAGTTGCCGACCGCCAGGCCCAAATCGTCGTGGGTATGTACGGAAATAATGGCTTTGTCGATGTTAGGCACGCGTTCATACAGGCCGCTGATGATTCCGGCGAACTCAAACGGCATGGTGTAGCCCACGGTGTCCGGAATGTTGATGGTGGTGGCACCGGCATTAATCGCCGCTTCGACCACTCGCGCCAGATCGGCAATGGGTGTACGCCCGGCATCTTCGCAAGAAAATTCAACATCATCGGTGTAATTACGGGCGCGTTTCACCATATAGATAGCGCGTTCGATCACCTCGTCCAGCGTGCTGCGCAGCTTGGTGGCGATGTGCATTGGCGAAGTGGCAATAAAGGTATGAATACGGAAGGCTTCGGCGACTTTCAGGGATTCGGCCGCCACGTCGATATCTTTTTCCACGCAGCGAGCTAACGCGCATACGCGGCTGTTTTTAACCTGGCGAGCGATGGTTTGCACTGATTCAAAATCACCCGGCGAAGAGACGGGAAACCCGACTTCCATCACGTCAACACCCATACGCTCAAGGGCCAGCGCAATTTGCAGTTTTTCTTTCACACTCAAGCTTGCCTGTAACGCCTGTTCACCGTCGCGCAATGTGGTATCGAAAATAATGACTTGCTGGCTCATGGTTTGGGTCCTTGTCTCTTTTAGAGCGCCTCGCTTCGGGCATAAAAAAACCCGCGCAATGGCGCGGGTTTTTTGTTTGACTGCGTGCTGGCTTAATGCTGGATGCCGCTCACTCGTCTACCGCGCAAAGAAGATGCGTTTAGTAGTAGTAGACCGATAAAGCGAACGATGTGAGTCATTAAATCAGCTCCAGATGAATGCGATATGCTTTTAGAGTTACTGGATACAAAAACGGATGTCAACCCTGACGCAATAAAAACGTCCCGCCAGCATGAGTTCTGCATCCGTAAAATTAGCTAATTGTGCTGCTGTGGTTAAAACAAGCGATATTAATTTCTGCTTAACTACCGACGCTTTTCATCGGTTGACATATTTCAGAATAAATTTTTGCATCTAATCCACGAGGAAAAAGGGGACAAAATGCACGCGTTGCAAAACCTATCCTGATGATTTGTATTGAATTATATGTTTTGCGGATTTTTTGATATTGATTTGGTGAATATTATTGATCAATTAATGTTAAGAATTAATGCATTAAACATATAAATAAATTATTAAAAAGCACATTTAATCCATTTTGTGGATGATTGAGTATTCGCGGTAGTTATGATTAGATTGTTTTCGCAACAAAAACATTATGGATTATTATGCTGTGGTGAGTGACGCTTTCCACGGCAATGGATTCTGTTTTTATAAGAACCCGTATCTTTATGTTTTCCTAATTTTACTCATTTTCCTTTTTCTTATTTTATATGCATGATAAATCATATTCTCGAGGATTATTTCTCTGCATTCCAATAAGGGAAAGGGAGTTAAGTGTGACAGTGGAGTTAAGTATGCCAGAGGTACAAACAGATCATCCAGAGACGGCGGAGTTAAGCAAGCCACAGCTACGCATGGTCGATCTCAACTTATTAACCGTTTTCGATGCCGTGATGCAGGAGCAAAACATTACCCGTGCCGCTCATGTTCTGGGAATGTCGCAACCTGCGGTCAGTAACGCTGTTGCACGCCTGAAGGTGATGTTTAATGACGAGCTTTTTGTTCGTTATGGCCGTGGTATTCAACCGACTGCTCGCGCATTTCAACTTTTTGGTTCAGTTCGCCAGGCATTGCAACTAGTACAAAATGAATTGCCTGGTTCAGGTTTTGAACCCGCGAGCAGTGAACGTGTATTTCATCTTTGTGTTTGCAGCCCGTTAGACAGCATTCTGACCTCGCAGATTTATAATCACATTGAGCAGATTGCGCCAAATATACATGTTATGTTCAAGTCTTCATTAAATCAGAACACTGAACATCAGCTGCGTTATCAGGAAACGGAGTTTGTGATTAGCTATGAAGACTTCCATCGTCCTGAATTTACCAGCGTGCCATTATTTAAAGATGAAATGGTGCTGGTAGCCAGCAAAAATCATCCAACAATTAAAGGCCCGTTACTGAAACATGATGTTTATAACGAACAACATGCGGCGGTTTCGCTCGATCGTTTCGCGTCATTTAGTCAACCTTGGTATGACACGGTAGATAAGCAAGCCAGTATCGCGTATCAGGGCATGGCAATGATGAGCGTACTTAGCGTGGTGTCGCAAACGCATTTGGTCGCTATTGCGCCGCGTTGGCTGGCTGAAGAGTTCGCTGAATCCTTAGAATTACAGGTATTACCGCTGCCGTTAAAACAAAACAGCAGAACCTGTTATCTCTCCTGGCATGAAGCTGCCGGGCGCGATAAAGGCCATCAGTGGATGGAAGAGCAATTAGTCTCAATTTGCAAACGCTAACTGAATGCAGAATAGGTCAGACATGAATGTCTGGTTTATTCTGCATTTTTTATTGAATGTAGAATTTTATTCTGAATGTGTAGGCTCTCTATTTTAGGATTAATTAAAAAAATAGAGAAATTGCTGTAAGTTGTGGGATTCAGCCGATTTATTATCAATTTAATCCTTCGTAATGGAGGATTTTATCGTTTCTTTTCACCTTTCCTCCTGTTTATTCTTATTATCCGGCGTTTATGTCTCTGGCTGCCAATTGCTTAAGCAAGATCGGACGGTTAATGTGTTTTACACATTTTTTCCGTCAAACAGTGAGGCAGGCCATGGAGATGTTGTCTGGAGCCGAGATGGTCGTCCGATCGCTTATCGATCAGGGCGTTAAACAAGTATTCGGTTATCCCGGAGGCGCAGTCCTTGATATTTACGATGCATTGCATACCGTGGGTGGTATCGATCATGTTTTAGTTCGTCATGAGCAGGCGGCAGTGCATATGGCCGATGGTCTGGCGCGCGCGACCGGGGAAGTCGGCGTCGTGCTGGTAACGTCGGGTCCAGGGGCGACCAATGCGATTACTGGCATCGCCACCGCTTATATGGATTCCATTCCATTAGTTGTCCTTTCCGGGCAGGTAGCGACCTCGTTGATAGGTTACGATGCCTTTCAGGAGTGCGACATGGTGGGGATTTCGCGACCGGTGGTTAAACACAGTTTTCTGGTTAAGCAAACGGAAGACATTCCGCAGGTGCTGAAAAAGGCTTTCTGGCTGGCGGCAAGTGGTCGCCCAGGACCAGTGGTCGTTGATTTACCGAAAGATATTCTTAATCCGGCGAACAAATTACCCTATGTCTGGCCGGAGTCGGTCAGTATGCGTTCTTACAATCCCACTACTACCGGACATAAAGGGCAAATTAAGCGTGCTCTGCAAACGCTGGTAGCGGCAAAAAAACCGGTTGTCTACGTAGGCGGTGGGGCAATCACGGCGGGCTGCCATCAGCAGTTGAAAGAAACGGTGGAGGCGTTGAATCTGCCCGTTGTTTCCTCATTGATGGGGCTGGGGGCGTTTCCGGCAACGCATCGTCAGGCACTGGGCATGCTGGGAATGCACGGTACCTACGAAGCCAATATGACGATGCATAACGCGGATGTGATTTTCGCCGTCGGGGTACGATTTGATGACCGAACGACGAACAATCTGGCAAAGTACTGCCCAAATGCCACTGTTCTGCATATCGATATTGATCCTACTTCCATTTCTAAAACCGTGACTGCGGATATCCCGATTGTGGGGGATGCTCGCCAGGTCCTCGAACAAATGCTTGAACTCTTGTCGCAAGAATCCGCCCATCAACCACTGGATGAGATCCGCGACTGGTGGCAGCAAATTGAACAGTGGCGCGCTCGTCAGTGCCTGAAATATGACACTCACAGTGAAAAGATTAAACCGCAGGCGGTGATCGAGACTCTTTGGCGGTTGACGAAGGGAGACGCTTACGTGACGTCCGATGTCGGGCAGCACCAGATGTTTGCTGCACTTTATTATCCATTCGACAAACCGCGTCGCTGGATCAATTCCGGTGGCCTCGGCACGATGGGTTTTGGTTTACCTGCGGCACTGGGCGTCAAAATGGCGTTGCCAGAAGAAACCGTGGTTTGCGTCACTGGCGACGGCAGTATTCAGATGAACATTCAGGAACTGTCTACCGCGTTGCAATACGAGTTGCCCGTACTGGTGGTGAATCTCAATAACCGCTATCTGGGGATGGTGAAGCAGTGGCAGGACATGATCTATTCCGGCCGTCATTCACAATCTTATATGCAATCGCTACCCGATTTCGTCCGTCTGGCGGAAGCCTATGGGCATGTCGGGATCCAGATTTCTCATCCGCATGAGCTGGAAAGCAAACTTAGCGAGGCGCTGGAACAGGTGCGCAGTAATCGCCTGGTGTTTGTTGATGTTACCGTTGATGGCAGCGAGCACGTCTACCCGATGCAGATTCGCGGGGGCGGAATGGATGAAATGTGGTTAAGCAAAACGGAGAGAACCTGATTATGCGCCGGATATTATCAGTCTTACTCGAAAATGAATCAGGCGCGTTATCCCGCGTGATTGGCCTTTTTTCCCAGCGTGGCTACAACATTGAAAGCCTGACCGTTGCGCCAACCGACGATCCGACATTATCGCGTATGACCATCCAGACCGTGGGCGATGAAAAAGTACTTGAGCAGATCGAAAAGCAATTACACAAGCTGGTCGATGTCTTGCGCGTGAGTGAGTTGGGGCAGGGCGCGCATGTTGAGCGGGAAATCATGCTGGTGAAAATTCAGGCCAGCGGTTACGGGCGTGACGAAGTGAAACGTAATACGGAAATATTCCGTGGGCAAATTATCGATGTCACACCCTCGCTTTATACCGTTCAATTAGCAGGCACCAGCGATAAGCTTGATGCATTTTTAGCATCGATTCGCGATGTGGCGAAAATTGTGGAAGTTGCTCGCTCTGGTGTGGTCGGACTTTCGCGCGGCGATAAAATAATGCGTTGAGAATGATCTCAATGCGCAATTTACAGCCCAACATGTCACGTTGGGCTTTTTTTGCGAAATCAGTGGGAACCTGGAATAAAAGCAGTTGCCGCAGTTAATTTTCTGCGCTTAGATGTTAATGAATTTAACCCATACCAGTACAATGGCTATGGTTTTTACATTTTACGCAAGGGGCAATTGTGAAACTGGATGAAATCGCTCGGCTGGCGGGAGTGTCGCGGACCACTGCAAGCTATGTTATTAACGGCAAAGCGAAGCAATACCGTGTGAGCGACAAAACCGTTGAAAAAGTCATGGCTGTCGTGCGTGAGCACAATTACCACCCGAACGCCGTGGCAGCTGGGCTTCGTGCTGGACGCACACGTTCTATTGGTCTTGTGATCCCCGATCTGGAGAACACCAGCTATACCCGCATCGCTAACTATCTTGAACGCCAGGCGCGGCAACGGGGGTATCAACTGCTGATTGCCTGCTCAGAAGATCAGCCAGACAACGAAATGCGCTGTATTGAGCACCTTTTACAGCGTCAGGTCGATGCCATTATTGTTTCGACGTCGTTGCCTCCTGAGCATCCTTTTTATCAACGCTGGGCTAACGACCCGTTCCCGATTGTCGCGCTTGACCGCGCCCTCGATCGTGAACACTTTACCAGCGTGGTTGGTGCCGATCAGGATGATGCCGAAATGCTGGCGGAAGAGTTACGTAAGTTTCCCGCCGAGACGGTGCTTTATCTTGGCGCGCTGCCGGAGCTTTCTGTCAGCTTCCTGCGTGAACAAGGTTTCCGTACTGCCTGGAAAGATGATCCGCGCGAAGTGCATTTTCTGTATGCCAATAGCTATGAGCGGGAGGCGGCTGCCCAGTTATTCGAAAAATGGCTGGAAACGCATCCGATGCCGCAGGCGCTGTTCACAACGTCGTTTGCGTTGTTGCAAGGGGTGATGGATGTCACGCTACGTCGCGATGGTAAACTGCCTTCTGACCTGGCAATTGCCACCTTTGGCGATAACGAACTGCTCGACTTCTTACAGTGCCCGGTGCTGGCAGTGGCTCAACGTCACCGCGATGTCGCAGAGCGTGTGCTGGAGATTGTCCTGGCAAGCCTGGACGAACCACGTAAGCCAAAACCTGGTTTAACGCGCATTAAACGTAATCTCTATCGCCGCGGCGTGCTCAGCCGTAGCTAAGCTGCGAACAAAAATACGCGCCAGGTGAATTTCACTCTGGCGCGTAGAGTACGGGACTGGACATCAATATCCTTAAAGTAAATAAGACTATTCCTGACTATTATTGATAAATGCTTTTAAACCCGCCCGTTAATTAACTCACCAGCTGAAATTCACAATAATTAAGTGATATCGACAGCGCGTTTTTGCATTATTTTGTTACATGCAGAGATGAATTGCCGATTTAACAAGCACTTTTCTTTGCTTTTGCGCAAACCCGCTGGCATCAAGCGCTACACAGACGCAACAGGGACTGTTAACCGGGGAAGATATGTCCTAAAATGCCGCTCGCGTCGCAAACTGACACTTTATATTTGCTGTGGGAAATAGTGAGTCATTTTAAAACGGTGATGACGATGAGGTTTTTTTTCTTACAGCTATTCATAACGTTAATTTGCTTCGCACGTTGGACGTAAAATAAACAACGCTGATATTAGCCGTAAACATCGGGTTTTTTACCTCGGTATGCCTTGTGACTGGCTTGACAAGCTTTTCCTCCGCTCCGTAAACTCCTTTCAGTGGGAAATTGTGGGGCAAAGTGGGAATAAGGGGTGAGGCTGGCATGTTCCGGGGAGCAACGTTAGTCAATCTCGACAGCAAAGGGCGCTTATCAGTGCCTACCCGTTATCGGGAACAGCTGCTTGAGAACGCTGCCGGTCAAATGGTTTGCACCATTGACATTCATCACCCGTGCCTGCTGCTTTACCCCCTGCCTGAATGGGAAATTATCGAGCAAAAATTATCGCGTCTGTCGAGCATGAACCCGGTTGAGCGCCGTGTGCAGCGCCTACTGTTAGGTCATGCCAGCGAATGTCAGATGGATGGCGCAGGTCGATTGTTAATCGCGCCAGTACTGCGGCAACATGCCGGGCTGACAAAAGAAGTGATGCTGGTTGGACAGTTCAACAAGTTTGAGCTGTGGGATGAAACAACCTGGCATCAACAGGTCAAGGAAGATATCGACGCAGAGCAGTTGGCTACCGGAGACTTATCGGAGCGACTGCAGGACTTGTCTCTATAAAATGATGGAAAACTATAAACATACTACGGTGCTGTTGGATGAAGCCGTTAATGGCCTCAATATCCGTCCTGATGGCATCTACATTGATGGGACTTTTGGTCGCGGTGGTCACTCACGTCTGATCCTCTCGCAGCTTGGCGAAGAGGGGCGTTTGCTGGCGATCGATCGCGACCCGCAGGCTATCGCCGTTGCGAAGACTATTGATGATCCGCGCTTCTCCATCATCCACGGACCTTTCTCCGCGCTGGGCGAATACGTTGCCGAGCGCGATCTTATCGGCAAGATCGACGGCATTCTCCTCGATCTTGGCGTCTCTTCACCGCAACTTGATGATGCTGAGCGCGGCTTTTCCTTTATGCGCGATGGCCCGCTGGACATGCGTATGGACCCAACCCGTGGGCAGTCAGCCGCTGAATGGCTACAAACCGCAGAAGAAGCCGATATCGCCTGGGTATTGAAAACCTATGGTGAAGAGCGTTTTGCCAAACGCATTGCCCGCGCCATTGTCGAGCGTAACCGCGAACAGCCGATGACCCGCACCAAAGAACTGGCGGAAGTCGTGGCTGCTGCAACGCCGGTGAAAGATAAGTTTAAACATCCCGCGACCCGTACCTTCCAGGCGGTGCGCATTTGGGTAAACAGTGAACTGGAGGAGATAGAGCAGGCGCTAAAAAGCTCGCTCAACGTGCTGGCCCCGGGTGGGCGGCTTTCGATCATCAGCTTCCACTCGCTGGAAGACCGTATTGTGAAACGTTTTATGCGTGAAAACAGCCGCGGTCCGCAAGTTCCGGCAGGGTTACCGATGACTGAAGAGCAGCTCAAAAAACTGGGTGGCCGTCAGCTGCGAGCACTAGGCAAATTAATGCCGGGCGAAGAAGAGGTGGCTGAGAACCCTCGTGCCCGTAGTTCAGTTCTGCGTATTGCAGAGAGGACGAACGCATGATCAGCAGAGTGACAGAAGCTCTAAGCAAAGTTAAAGGATCGATGGGAAGCCACGAGCGCCATGCATTGCCTGGTGTTATCGGTGACGATCTTTTGCGATTTGGGAAGCTGCCACTCTGCCTGTTCATTTGCATTATTTTGACGGCGGTGACCGTGGTAACCACGGCGCACCATACCCGTTTACTGACCGCTCAGCGCGAACAACTGGTGCTGGAGCGAGATGCTTTAGACATTGAATGGCGCAACCTGATCCTTGAAGAGAATGCGCTCGGCGACCATAGCCGGGTGGAAAGGATCGCCACGGAAAAGCTGCAAATGCAGCATGTTGATCCGTCACAAGAAAATATCGTAGTGCAAAAATAAGGATAAACGCGACGCATGAAAGCAGCGGCGAAAACGCAGAAACCAAAACGTCAGGAAGAACATGCCAACTTTATCAGTTGGCGTTTTGCGTTGTTATGCGGCTGTATTCTCCTGGCGCTGGCTTTTCTGCTCGGACGCGTAGCGTGGTTACAAGTTATCTCCCCGGATATGCTGGTGAAAGAGGGCGACATGCGTTCTCTTCGCGTTCAGCAAGTTTCCACCTCCCGCGGCATGATTACTGACCGTTCTGGTCGCCCGTTAGCGGTGAGCGTGCCGGTAAAAGCGATTTGGGCTGACCCGAAAGAAGTGCATGACGCTGGCGGTATCAGCGTCGGTGACCGCTGGAAGGCGCTGGCTAACGCGCTCAATATTCCGCTGGATCAGCTTTCTGCCCGCATTAACGCCAACCCGAAAGGGCGCTTTATTTATCTGGCGCGTCAGGTAAACCCTGACATGGCGGACTACATCAAAAAACTGAAACTGCCGGGAATTCATCTGCGTGAAGAATCTCGCCGTTATTATCCATCTGGCGAAGTGACTGCTCACCTCATCGGCTTTACTAACGTCGATAGTCAAGGTATTGAGGGCGTTGAGAAGAGTTTCGATAAATGGCTTACCGGGCAGCCGGGTGAGCGCATTGTGCGTAAAGACCGCTATGGTCGCGTAATTGAAGATATTTCTTCTACTGACAGCCAGGCAGCGCACAACCTGGCGTTGAGTATTGATGAACGCCTGCAGGCGCTGGTTTATCGCGAACTGAACAACGCGGTGGCCTTTAACAAGGCTGAATCTGGTAGCGCCGTGCTGGTGGATGTCAACACCGGTGAAGTGCTGGCGATGGCTAACAGCCCGTCATACAACCCTAACAATCTGAGCGGCACGCCGAAAGAGGCGATGCGTAACCGTACCATCACCGACGTGTTTGAACCTGGCTCAACGGTTAAACCGATGGTGGTGATGACCGCGTTGCAACGTGGCGTGGTGCGGGAAAACTCGGTACTCAATACCATTCCTTATCGAATTAACGGCCACGAAATCAAAGACGTGGCACGCTACAGCGAATTAACCCTGACCGGGGTATTACAGAAGTCGAGTAACGTCGGTGTTTCCAAGCTGGCGTTAGCGATGCCGTCCTCAGCGTTAGTAGATACTTACTCACGTTTTGGACTGGGAAAAGCGACCAATTTGGGGTTGGTCGGAGAACGCAGTGGCTTATATCCTCAAAAACAACGGTGGTCTGACATAGAGAGGGCCACCTTCTCTTTCGGCTACGGGCTAATGGTAACACCGTTACAGTTAGCGCGAGTCTACGCAACTATCGGCAGCTACGGCATTTATCGCCCACTGTCGATTACGAAAGTTGACCCCCCGGTTCCCGGTGAACGTGTCTTCCCGGAATCCATTGTCCGCACCGTGGTGCATATGATGGAAAGCGTGGCGCTACCGGGCGGCGGCGGCGTGAAGGCGGCGATTAAAGGCTATCGTATCGCCATTAAAACCGGTACCGCGAAAAAGGTCGGGCCGGACGGTCGCTACATCAATAAATATATTGCTTATACCGCAGGCGTTGCGCCTGCGAGTCAGCCGCGCTTCGCGCTGGTTGTTGTTATCAACGATCCGCAGGCGGGTAAATACTACGGCGGCGCCGTTTCCGCGCCGGTCTTTGGTGCCATCATGGGCGGCGTATTGCGTACCATGAACATCGAGCCGGATGCGCTGACAACGGGCGATAAAAATGAATTTGTGATTAATCAAGGCGAGGGGACAGGTGGCAGATCGTAATTTGCGCGACCTTCTTGCTCCGTGGGTGCCAGACGCACCTTCGCGAGCACTGCGAGAGATGACACTCGACAGCCGTGTGGCTGCGGCGGGCGATCTCTTTGTAGCTGTAGTAGGTCATCAGGCGGACGGGCGTCGATATATGCTGCAGGCGATAGCGCAAGGTGTGGCTGCCATTATTGCAGAGGCGAAAGGTGAGGCGACCGACGGTGAAATCCGTGAAATGCACGGCGTACCGGTCATCTATCTCAGCCAGCTCAACGAGCGTTTATCTGCACTGGCGGGCCGCTTTTACCATGAACCCTCTGACAATTTACGTCTCGTAGGCGTAACGGGCACCAACGGCAAAACCACGACGACCCAGCTGCTGGCGCAGTGGAGCCAACTGCTTGGCGAAACCAGCGCGGTAATGGGCACCGTTGGTAACGGTCTGCTTGGGAAAGTGATCCCGACAGAAAATACTACCGGTTCCGCAGTCGATGTTCAGCATGAGCTGGCGGGGCTGGTGGATCAGGGCGCGACTTTTTGCGCAATGGAAGTTTCCTCCCACGGGCTGGTACAGCACCGTGTGGCGGCATTGAAATTTGCGGCGTCGGTCTTTACCAACTTAAGCCGCGATCACCTTGATTATCATGGTGATATGGAACACTACGAAGCTGCGAAATGGCTGCTTTATTCTGAACATCATTGCGGTCAGGCGATTATTAACGCCGACGATGAAGTGGGCCGCCGCTGGCTGGCAAAACTGCCGGACGCGGTTGCGGTATCAATGGAAGATCATATCAATCCGAACTGTCACGGACGCTGGTTAAAAGCGAACGACGTGAACTATCACGACAGCGGTGCGACGATTCGCTTTAGCTCAAGTTGGGGCGATGGCGAAATTGAAAGCCATCTTATGGGCGCTTTTAACGTCAGCAACCTGCTGCTCGCGTTGGCGACACTGTTGGCACTCGGCTATCCATTGGCTGATCTGTTGAAAACCGCCGCGCGTCTGCAACCGGTTTGCGGACGTATGGAAGTGTTCACTGCGCCAGGCAAACCGACGGTGGTGGTGGATTACGCGCATACGCCGGATGCACTGGAAAAAGCCTTACAGGCGGCGCGTCTGCACTGTGCGGGCAAGCTGTGGTGTGTCTTTGGCTGTGGTGGCGATCGCGATAAAGGTAAGCGTCCACTGATGGGCGCAATTGCCGAAGAGTTTGCTGACGTGGCGGTGGTGACGGACGATAACCCGCGTACCGAAGAACCGCGTGCCATCATCAACGATATTCTGGCGGGAATGTTAGATGCCGGACATGCCAAAGTGATGGAAGGCCGTGCTGAAGCGGTGACTTGCGCCGTTATGCAGGCTAAAGAGAACGATGTGGTGCTGGTCGCGGGCAAAGGCCATGAAGATTACCAGATTGTTGGCAATCAGCGTCTGGACTACTCCGATCGCGTCACGGTGGCGCGTCTGCTGGGGGTGATTGCATGATTAGCGTAACCCTTAGCCAACTTACCGACATTCTCAACGGTGAACTGCAAGGTGCAGATATCACCCTTGATGCTGTAACCACTGATACCCGAAAACTGACGCCGGGCTGCCTGTTTGTTGCCCTGAAAGGCGAACGTTTCGATGCTCATGATTTTGCCGACCAGGCGAAAGCTGGCGGCGCAGGCGCACTACTGGTTAGCCGTCCGCTGGACATCGACCTGCCGCAGTTAATCGTCAAGGATACGCGTCTGGCGTTTGGTGAACTGGCTGCATGGGTTCGCCAGCAAGTTCCGGCGCGCGTGGTTGCTCTGACAGGTTCCTCCGGCAAAACCTCCGTTAAAGAGATGACGGCGGCGATTTTAAGCCAGTGCGGCAACACGCTTTATACGGCAGGCAATCTCAACAACGACATCGGTGTACCGATGACGCTGTTGCGCTTAACGCCGGAATACGATTACGCAGTTATTGAACTTGGCGCGAACCATCAGGGCGAAATAGCCTGGACTGTGAGTCTGACTCGCCCGGAAGCGGCGCTGGTCAACAACCTGGCAGCGGCACATCTGGAAGGTTTTGGCTCGCTTGCGGGGGTCGCGAAAGCGAAAGGTGAAATCTTTAGCGGCCTGCCGGAAAACGGTATCGCCATTATGAACGCCGACAACAACGACTGGCTGAACTGGCAGAGCGTAATTGGCTCACGCAAAGTGTGGCGTTTCTCACCTAATGCCGCCAACAGCGATTTCACCGCCACCAATATCCATGTGACTTCGCACGGTACGGAATTTACCCTGCAAACCCCAACCGGTAGCGTGGATGTTCTGCTGCCGTTGCCGGGGCGTCACAATATTGCGAATGCGCTGGCAGCCGCTGCGCTCTCCATGTCCGTGGGCGCAACGCTTGATGCTATCAAAGCGGGGCTGGCAAATCTGAAAGCTGTTCCAGGCCGTCTGTTCCCCATCCAACTGGCAGAAAACCAGTTGCTGCTCGACGACTCCTACAACGCCAATGTCGGTTCAATGACCGCCGCTGTTCAGGTACTGGCTGAAATGCCGGGCTACCGCGTGCTGGTGGTGGGCGATATGGCGGAACTGGGCGCTGAAAGCGAAGCCTGCCATGTACAGGTGGGCGAGGCGGCAAAAGCTGCTGGTATTGACCGCGTGTTAAGCGTGGGTAAACAAAGCCATGCTATCAGCACCGCCAGCGGCGTTGGCGAACATTTTGCTGAGAAAACTGCGTTAATTACGCGTCTTAAATCACTGATTGCTGAGCAACAGGTAATTACGATTTTAGTTAAGGGTTCACGTAGTGCCGCCATGGAAGAGGTAGTACGCGCTTTACAGGAGAATGGGACATGTTAGTTTGGCTGGCCGAACATTTGGTCAAATATTATTCCGGCTTTAACGTCTTTTCCTATCTGACGTTTCGCGCCATCGTCAGCCTGCTGACCGCGCTGTTCATCTCATTGTGGATGGGCCCGCGTATGATTGCTCATTTGCAAAAACTTTCCTTTGGTCAGGTGGTGCGTAACGACGGTCCTGAATCACACTTCAGCAAGCGCGGTACGCCGACCATGGGCGGGATTATGATCCTGACGGCGATTGTGATCTCCGTACTGCTGTGGGCTTACCCGTCCAATCCGTACGTCTGGTGCGTGTTGGTGGTGCTGGTAGGTTACGGTGTTATTGGCTTTGTTGATGATTATCGCAAAGTGGTGCGTAAAGACACCAAAGGGTTGATCGCTCGTTGGAAGTATTTCTGGATGTCGGTCATTGCGCTGGGTGTCGCCTTCGCGCTGTACCTTGTTGGCAAAGACACGCCCGCAACGCAGCTGGTGGTCCCATTCTTTAAAGATGTGATGCCGCAACTGGGGCTGTTCTACATTCTGCTGGCTTACTTCGTCATTGTGGGTACTGGCAACGCGGTAAACCTGACCGATGGTCTTGACGGTCTGGCAATTATGCCGACCGTATTTGTCGCCGGTGGTTTTGCGCTGGTGGCGTGGGCGACCGGCAACATGAACTTTGCCAGCTATTTACACATACCGTATCTGCGACACGCCGGGGAATTGGTTATTGTCTGTACCGCGATAGTCGGGGCAGGACTGGGCTTCCTGTGGTTTAACACCTATCCGGCGCAGGTCTTTATGGGCGATGTAGGTTCGCTGGCGTTAGGTGGTGCGTTAGGCATTATCGCCGTACTGCTACGTCAGGAATTCCTGCTGGTGATTATGGGGGGCGTGTTCGTGGTAGAAACGCTTTCTGTCATCCTGCAGGTCGGCTCCTTTAAACTGCGCGGACAACGTATTTTCCGCATGGCACCGATTCATCACCACTATGAACTGAAAGGCTGGCCGGAACCGCGCGTCATTGTGCGTTTCTGGATTATTTCGCTGATGCTGGTCCTGATTGGTCTGGCAACGCTGAAGGTACGTTAATCATGGCTGATTACCAGGGTAAAAATGTTGTCATTATCGGCCTGGGCCTCACCGGGCTTTCCTGCGTGGACTTTTTCCTCGCTCGCGGTGTGACGCCGCGCGTTATGGATACGCGTATGACACCGCCTGGCCTGGATAAATTACCCGAAGCCGTTGAACGCCACACGGGCAGTCTGAATGATGAATGGCTGATGGCGGCAGATCTGATTGTCGCCAGTCCCGGTATTGCACTGGCGCATCCATCCTTAAGCGCTGCCGCTGATGCCGGAATCGAAATCGTTGGCGATATCGAGCTGTTCTGTCGCGAAGCACAAGCACCGATTGTGGCGATTACCGGTTCTAACGGCAAAAGCACGGTCACCACGCTAGTGGGTGAAATGGCGAAAGCGGCGGGGGTTAACGTTGGTGTGGGTGGCAATATTGGCCTGCCTGCGTTGATGCTACTGGATGATGAGTGTGAACTGTACGTGCTGGAACTGTCGAGCTTCCAGCTGGAAACCACCTCCAGCTTACAGGCGGTAGCAGCGACCATTCTGAACGTGACTGAAGATCATATGGATCGCTATCCGTTTGGTTTACAACAGTATCGTGCAGCAAAACTGCGCATTTACGAAAACGCGAAAGTTTGCGTGGTTAATGCTGATGATGCCTTAACAATGCCGATTCGCGGTGCGGATGAACGCTGCGTCAGCTTTGGCGTCAACATGGGTGACTATCACCTGAATCATCAGCAGGGCGAAACCTGGCTGCGGGTGAAAGGCGAGAAAGTGCTGAACGTGAAAGAAATGAAACTTTCCGGGCAGCATAACTACACCAATGCGCTCGCAGCACTGGCACTGGCAGACGCAGCTGGTTTGCCGCGCGCCAGCAGCCTGAAAGCATTAACCACATTCACTGGTCTGCCGCATCGCTTTGAAGTTGTGCTGGAGCATAACGGCGTACGTTGGATTAACGATTCAAAAGCGACCAACGTCGGCAGTACGGAAGCGGCGCTGAATGGCCTGCACGTAGACGGCACGCTGCATTTGTTGCTGGGCGGCGATGGTAAATCGGCGGACTTTAGCCCACTGGCGCGTTACCTGAATGGCGATAACGTACGTCTGTATTGTTTCGGTCGTGACGGCGTGCAGCTGGCGGCGCTACGCCCGGAAGTGGCAGAACAAACCGAAACTATGGAACAGGCGATGCGCTTGCTGGCTCCGCGTGTTCAGCCGGGCGATATGGTTCTACTCTCCCCGGCCTGTGCCAGCCTTGATCAGTTCAAGAACTTTGAACAACGAGGCAATGAGTTTGCCCGTCTGGCGAAGGAGTTAGGTTGATGCGTTTATCTCTCCCTCGCCTGAAAATGCCGCGCCTGCCAGGATTCAGTATCCTGGTCTGGATCTCCACGGCGCTAAAGGGCTGGGTGATGGGCTCGCGGGAAAAAGATACCGACAGCCTGATCATGTACGATCGCACCTTACTGTGGCTGACCTTCGGCCTCGCGGCGATTGGCTTTATCATGGTGACCTCGGCGTCAATGCCCATAGGGCAACGCTTAACCAACGATCCGTTCTTCTTCGCGAAGCGTGATGGTGTCTATCTGATTTTGGCGTTTATTCTGGCGATCATTACGCTGCGTCTGCCGATGGAGTTCTGGCAACGCTACAGTGCCACGATGCTGCTCGGATCTATCATCCTGCTGATGATCGTCCTGGTAGTGGGTAGCTCGGTTAAAGGGGCATCGCGTTGGATCGATCTCGGTTTGCTGCGTATCCAGCCTGCGGAGCTGACAAAACTGTCGCTGTTTTGCTATATCGCTAACTATCTGGTGCGTAAAGGCGACGAAGTACGTAATAACCTGCGCGGCTTCCTGAAACCGATGGGCGTGATTCTGGTGTTGGCAGTGTTACTGCTGGCACAGCCAGACCTTGGTACGGTGGTGGTGTTGTTTGTGACTACGCTGGCGATGTTGTTCCTGGCGGGAGCGAAATTGTGGCAGTTCATTGCCATTATCAGTATGGGCATTTCAGCGGTTGTGTTGCTGATACTCGCCGAACCGTACCGTATCCGCCGTGTTACCGCATTCTGGAACCCGTGGGAAGATCCCTTTGGCAGCGGCTATCAGTTAACGCAATCGCTGATGGCTTTTGGTCGCGGCGAACTGTGGGGACAAGGTTTAGGTAACTCGGTACAAAAACTGGAGTATCTGCCGGAAGCGCACACTGACTTTATTTTCGCCATTATCGGCGAAGAACTGGGGTATGTCGGTGTGGTGCTGGCACTTTTAATGGTATTCTTCGTCGCTTTTCGTGCGATGTCGATTGGCCGCAAAGCGTTAGAAATTGACCACCGTTTTTCCGGTTTTCTCGCCTGTTCCATTGGCATCTGGTTTAGCTTCCAGGCGCTGGTTAACGTAGGCGCGGCGGCGGGGATGTTACCGACCAAAGGTCTGACATTGCCGCTGATCAGTTACGGTGGTTCGAGCTTACTGATTATGTCGACAGCCATCATGATGCTGTTGCGTATTGATTATGAAACGCGTCTGGAGAAAGCGCAGGCGTTTGTACGAGGTTCACGATGAGTGGTCAAGGAAAGCGATTAATGGTGATGGCAGGCGGAACCGGTGGACATGTATTCCCGGGACTGGCGGTTGCGCACCATCTAATGGCTCAGGGTTGGCAAGTTCGCTGGCTGGGGACTGCCGACCGTATGGAAGCGGACTTAGTGCCAAAACATGGCATCGAAATTGATTTCATTCGTATCTCTGGTCTGCGTGGAAAAGGTATAAAAGCACTGATAGCTGCGCCGCTGCGTATCTTCAATGCCTGGCGTCAGGCGCGGGCGATTATGAAAGCGTACAAACCTGACGTGGTGCTCGGTATGGGCGGCTACGTATCAGGTCCTGGTGGTCTGGCCGCGTGGTCGTTAGGCATTCCGGTTGTACTTCATGAACAAAACGGTATTGCGGGCTTAACCAATAAATGGCTGGCGAAGATTGCCACCAAAGTGATGCAGGCGTTTCCAGGTGCTTTCCCCAATGCGGAAGTGGTGGGTAACCCGGTGCGTACCGATGTGTTGGCGCTACCGTTGCCGCAGCAACGTTTGGCTGGACGTGAAGGTCCGGTTCGTGTGCTGGTAGTGGGTGGTTCCCAGGGCGCACGCATTCTTAACCAGACAATGCCGCAGGTTGCTGCGAAACTGGGTGATTCAGTCACTATCTGGCATCAGAGCGGCAAAGGTTCGCAACAATCCGTTGAACAGGCGTATGCCGAAGCGGGGCAACCGCAGCATAAAGTGACGGAATTTATTGATGATATGGCGGCGGCGTATGCGTGGGCGGATGTCGTCGTTTGCCGCTCCGGTGCGTTAACGGTGAGTGAAATCGCCGCGGCAGGACTACCGGCGTTGTTTGTGCCGTTTCAACATAAAGACCGCCAGCAATACTGGAATGCGCTACCGCTGGAAAAAGCGGGCGCAGCCAAAATTATCGAGCAGCCACAGCTTAGCGTGGATGCTGTCGCCAACACCCTGGCCGGGTGGTCGCGAGAAACCTTATTAACCATGGCAGAACGCGCCCGCGCTGCATCCATTCCGGATGCCACCGAGCGAGTGGCAAATGAAGTGAGCCGGGCTGCCCGGGCGTAATTGTAGCGATGCCTTTTGCATCGTATGAATTTAAGAAGTTAATGGCGTAAAGAATGAATACACAACAATTGGCAAAACTGCGTTCCATCGTGCCCGAAATGCGTCGCGTTCGGCACATACATTTTGTCGGCATCGGTGGTGCCGGTATGGGCGGTATTGCCGAAGTTCTGGCCAATGAAGGTTATCAGATCAGTGGTTCCGATTTAGCGCCAAATCCGGTCACGCAGCAGTTAATGAATCTGGGAGCGACGATTTATTTCAACCATCGCCCGGAAAACGTACGTGATGCCAGCGTGGTCGTTGTTTCCAGCGCCATTTCTGCCGATAACCCGGAAATTGTCGCAGCTCATGAAGCGCGTATTCCGGTGATCCGTCGTGCCGAAATGCTGGCTGAGTTAATGCGTTTTCGTCATGGCATCGCCATTGCAGGAACGCACGGCAAAACGACAACTACCGCGATGGTCTCCAGCATCTACGCAGAAGCGGGGCTCGACCCAACCTTCGTTAACGGCGGGCTGGTAAAAGCGGCGGGGGTTCATGCGCGTTTGGGGCATGGTCGGTACCTGATTGCCGAAGCAGATGAGAGTGATGCATCGTTCCTGCATCTGCAACCGATGGTGGCGATTGTCACCAATATCGAAGCCGACCACATGGATACCTACCAGGGCGACTTTGAGAATTTAAAACAGACTTTTATTAATTTTCTGCACAACCTGCCGTTTTACGGTCGTGCGGTGATGTGTGTTGATGATCCGGTGATCCGCGAATTGTTACCGCGAGTGGGACGTCAGACCACAACTTACGGCTTCAGCGAAGATGCCGACGTGCGTGTAGAAGATTATCAGCAGATTGGCCCGCAGGGGCACTTTACGCTGCTGCGCCAGGACAAAGAGCCGATGCGCGTCACCCTGAATGCGCCAGGCCGTCATAACGCGCTGAACGCCGCAGCTGCGGTTGCGGTTGCTACGGAAGAGGGAATTGACGACGAGGCTATTTTGCGTGCGCTGGAGAGCTTCCAGGGGACTGGTCGCCGTTTTGATTTCCTCGGTGAATTCCCGCTGGCGCCAGTGAATGGTAAAAGTGGTACGGCAATGCTGGTCGATGACTACGGCCACCACCCGACGGAAGTGGACGCCACCATTAAAGCGGCGCGCGCAGGCTGGCCGGATAAAAACCTGGTAATGCTGTTTCAGCCGCACCGTTTTACCCGTACACGCGACCTGTATGATGATTTCGCCAATGTGCTGACGCAGGTTGATACCCTGTTGATGCTGGAAGTGTATCCGGCTGGCGAAGCGCCAATTCCGGGTGCGGACAGCCGTTCGCTGTGTCGCACAATTCGTGGACGTGGGAAAATAGATCCCATTCTGGTGCCGGATCCGGCGCAGGTAGCCGAGATGCTGGCACCGGTATTAACCGGTAACGACCTGATTCTCGTTCAGGGGGCTGGTAATATCGGAAAAATTGCCCGTTCTTTAGCTGAAATCAAACTGAAGCCGCAAACTCCGGAGGAAGAACAACATGACTGATAAAATCGCGGTCCTGTTGGGCGGGACCTCCGCTGAGCGGGAAGTTTCTCTGAATTCTGGCGCAGCGGTGTTAGCCGGGCTGCGTGAAGGTGGTATTGACGCGTATCCTGTCGACCCGAAAGAAGTCGACGTGACGCAACTGAAGTCGATGGGCTTTCAGAAAGTGTTTATCGCGCTACACGGTCGTGGCGGTGAAGATGGCACGCTGCAGGGCATGCTCGAGCTGATGGGCTTGCCTTATACCGGCAGCGGAGTGATGGCATCTGCGCTTTCAATGGATAAACTACGCAGCAAACTTCTGTGGCAAGGTGCCGGTTTACCGGTCGCGCCGTGGGTAGCGTTAACCCGCGCAGAGTTTGAAAAAGGCCTGAGCGATAAGCAGTTAGCAGAAATTTCTGCTCTGGGTTTGCCGGTTATCGTTAAGCCGAGCCGCGAAGGTTCCAGTGTGGGAATGTCAAAAGTAGTAGCAGAAAATGCTCTACAAGATGCATTAAGATTGGCATTTCAGCACGATGAAGAAGTATTGATTGAAAAATGGCTAAGTGGGCCGGAGTTCACGGTTGCGATACTCGGTGAAGAAATTTTACCGTCAATACGTATTCAACCGTCCGGAACCTTCTATGATTATGAGGCGAAGTATCTCTCTGATGAGACACAGTATTTCTGCCCCGCAGGTCTGGAAGCGTCACAAGAGGCCAATTTGCAGGCATTAGTGCTGAAAGCATGGACGACGTTAGGTTGCAAAGGATGGGGACGTATTGACGTTATGCTGGACAGCGATGGACAGTTTTATCTGCTGGAAGCCAATACCTCACCGGGTATGACCAGCCACAGCCTGGTGCCGATGGCGGCACGTCAGGCAGGTATGAGCTTCTCGCAGTTGGTAGTACGAATTCTGGAACTGGCGGACTAATATGTCGCAGGCTGCTCTGAACACGCGAAATAGCGAAGAAGAGGTTTCTTCTCGCCGCAATAATGGAACGCGTCTGGCGGGGATCCTTTTCCTGCTGACCGTTTTAACGACAGTGTTGGTGAGCGGCTGGGTCGTGTTGGGCTGGATGGAAGATGCGCAACGCCTGCCGCTCTCAAAGCTGGTGTTGACCGGTGAACGGCATTACACGCGTAATGACGATATCCGGCAGTCGATCCTGGCATTGGGTGAGCCAGGTACCTTTATGACCCAGGATGTCAACATCATCCAGACGCAAATAGAACAACGCCTGCCGTGGATTAAGCAGGTGAGCGTCAGAAAGCAGTGGCCTGATGAATTGAAGATTCATCTGGTTGAATATGTGCCGATTGCGCGGTGGAATGATCAACATATGGTAGACGCGGAAGGAAACACCTTCAGCGTGCCGCCAGATCGCACCAGCAAGCAGGTGCTTCCAATGCTGTATGGCCCGGAAGGCAGCGCCAATGAAGTGTTGCAGGGCTATCGCGAAATGGGGCAGATGCTGGCAAAGGACAGATTTACTCTGAAGGAAGCGGCGATGACCGCGCGGCGTTCCTGGCAGTTGACGCTGAATAACGATATTAAGCTCAATCTTGGCCGGGGCGATACGATGAAACGTTTGGCTCGCTTTGTAGAACTTTATCCGGTTTTACAGCAGCAGGCGCAAACCGATGGCAAACGGATTAGCTACGTTGATTTGCGTTATGACTCTGGAGCGGCAGTAGGCTGGGCGCCATTGCCGCCAGAGGAATCTACTCAGCAACAAAATCAGGCACAGGCAGAACAACAATGATCAAGGCGACGGACAGAAAACTGGTAGTAGGACTGGAGATTGGTACCGCGAAGGTTGCCGCTTTAGTAGGGGAAGTTCTGCCCGACGGTATGGTCAATATCATTGGCGTGGGCAGCTGCCCGTCGCGTGGTATGGATAAAGGCGGGGTGAACGACCTCGAATCCGTGGTCAAGTGCGTACAACGTGCCATTGACCAGGCTGAATTGATGGCAGATTGTCAGATCTCTTCGGTATATCTGGCGCTTTCTGGTAAGCACATCAGCTGCCAGAATGAAATTGGTATGGTGCCTATTTCTGAAGAAGAAGTAACGCAAGAAGATGTGGAAAACGTCGTCCATACCGCGAAATCGGTGCGTGTGCGCGATGAGCATCGTGTACTGCATGTGATCCCGCAAGAGTATGCGATTGACTATCAGGAAGGGATCAAGAATCCGGTAGGACTTTCGGGCGTCCGGATGCAGGCAAAAGTGCACCTGATCACATGTCACAACGATATGGCGAAAAACATCGTCAAAGCGGTTGAACGTTGTGGGCTGAAAGTTGACCAACTGATATTTGCCGGACTGGCATCAAGTTATTCGGTATTGACGGAAGATGAACGTGAACTGGGTGTCTGCGTCGTCGATATCGGTGGTGGTACAATGGATATCGCCGTTTATACCGGTGGGGCATTGCGCCACACTAAGGTAATTCCTTATGCTGGCAATGTCGTGACCAGTGATATCGCTTACGCCTTTGGCACGCCGCCAAGCGACGCCGAAGCGATTAAAGTTCGCCACGGTTGTGCGCTGGGTTCCATCGTTGGAAAAGATGAGAGCGTGGAAGTGCCGAGCGTAGGCGGTCGTCCGCCGCGGAGTCTGCAACGTCAGACCCTGGCAGAGGTGATCGAGCCGCGCTATACCGAGCTGCTCAACCTGGTCAACGAAGAGATATTGCAATTGCAGGAAAAGCTTCGCCAACAAGGGGTTAAACATCACCTGGCGGCAGGCATTGTATTAACCGGTGGCGCAGCGCAGATCGAAGGTCTTGCAGCCTGTGCTCAGCGCGTGTTTCATACGCAAGTGCGTATCGGCGCGCCGCTGAACATTACCGGTTTAACGGATTATGCTCAGGAGCCGTATTATTCGACGGCGGTGGGATTGCTTCACTATGGGAAAGAGTCACATCTTAACGGTGAAGCTGAAGTAGAAAAACGTGTTACAGCATCAGTTGGCTCGTGGATCAAGCGACTCAATAGTTGGCTGCGAAAAGAGTTTTAATTTTTATGAGGCCGACGATGATTACGGCCTCAGGCGACAGGCACAAATCGGAGAGAAACTATGTTTGAACCAATGGAACTTACCAATGACGCGGTGATTAAAGTCATCGGCGTCGGCGGCGGCGGCGGTAATGCTGTTGAACACATGGTGCGCGAGCGCATTGAAGGTGTTGAATTCTTCGCGGTAAATACCGATGCACAAGCGCTGCGTAAAACAGCGGTTGGACAGACGATTCAAATCGGTAGCGGTATCACCAAAGGACTGGGCGCAGGCGCTAATCCAGAAGTTGGCCGCAATGCGGCTGATGAGGATCGCGATGCACTGCGTGCGGCGCTGGAAGGTGCAGACATGGTCTTTATTGCTGCGGGTATGGGTGGTGGTACCGGTACAGGTGCAGCACCAGTCGTCGCTGAAGTGGCAAAAGATTTGGGTATCCTGACCGTTGCTGTCGTCACTAAGCCTTTCAACTTTGAAGGCAAGAAGCGTATGGCATTCGCGGAGCAGGGGATCACTGAACTGTCCAAGCATGTGGACTCTCTGATCACTATCCCGAACGACAAACTGCTGAAAGTTCTGGGCCGCGGTATCTCCCTGCTGGATGCGTTTGGCGCAGCGAACGATGTACTGAAAGGCGCTGTGCAAGGTATCGCTGAACTGATTACTCGTCCGGGTTTGATGAACGTGGACTTTGCAGACGTACGCACCGTAATGTCTGAAATGGGCTACGCAATGATGGGTTCTGGCGTGGCGAGCGGTGAAGACCGTGCGGAAGAAGCTGCTGAAATGGCTATCTCTTCTCCGCTGCTGGAAGATATCGACCTGTCTGGCGCACGCGGCGTGCTGGTTAACATCACAGCGGGCTTCGACCTGCGTCTGGATGAGTTCGAAACGGTAGGTAACACCATCCGTGCATTTGCTTCCGACAACGCGACCGTGGTTATCGGTACTTCTCTTGACCCGGATATGAATGACGAGCTGCGCGTAACTGTTGTTGCGACAGGTATCGGCATGGACAAACGTCCTGAAATCACTCTGGTGACCAATAAGCAGGTTCAGCAGCCAGTGATGGATCGCTACCAGCAGCACGGGATGGCTCCGCTGACCCAGGAGCAGAAGCCGATTGCTAAAGTCGTGAATGACAATGCGCCGCAAACTGCGAAAGAGCCGGATTATCTGGATATTCCAGCATTCCTGCGTAAGCAAGCTGATTAAGAATTGACTGGAATTTGGGTTTCGAGGCTCTTTGTGCTAAACTGGCCCGCCGAATGTATAGTACACTTCGGTTGGATAGGTAATTTGGCGAGATAATACGATGATCAAACAAAGGACACTTAAACGTATCGTTCAGGCGACGGGTGTCGGTTTACATACCGGCAAGAAAGTCACCCTGACGTTACGCCCTGCGCCGGCCAACACCGGGGTCATCTATCGTCGCACCGACTTGAATCCACCGGTAGATTTCCCGGCCGATGCCAAATCTGTGCGTGATACCATGCTCTGTACGTGTCTGGTCAACGAGCATGATGTACGGATTTCAACCGTAGAGCACCTCAACGCTGCTCTCGCGGGCCTGGGCATCGATAACATTGTTATCGAAGTTAACGCGCCGGAAATCCCGATCATGGACGGCAGCGCCGCTCCGTTTGTATACCTGCTGCTTGACGCCGGTATCGACGAGTTGAACTGCGCCAAAAAATTTGTTCGCATCAAAGAGACTGTTCGTGTCGAAGATGGCGATAAGTGGGCTGAATTTAAGCCGTACAATGGTTTTTCGCTGGATTTCACCATCGATTTTAACCATCCGGCTATTGATTCCAGCAACCAGCGCTATGCGATGAACTTCTCCGCTGATGCGTTTATGCGCCAGATCAGCCGTGCGCGTACGTTCGGTTTCATGCGTGATATCGAATATCTGCAGTCCCGTGGTTTGTGCCTGGGCGGCAGCTTCGATTGTGCCATCGTTGTTGACGATTATCGCGTACTGAACGAAGACGGCCTGCGTTTTGAAGACGAATTTGTGCGTCACAAAATGCTCGATGCGATCGGTGACTTGTTCATGTGTGGTCACAATATTATTGGTGCATTTACCGCTTATAAATCCGGTCATGCACTGAATAACAAACTGCTGCAGGCTGTCCTGGCGAAACAGGAAGCCTGGGAATATGTGACCTTCCAGGACGACGCAGAACTGCCGTTGGCCTTCAAAGCGCCTTCAGCTGTACTGGCATAACGACATTTATACTGTCGTATAAAATTCGACTGGCAAATCTGGCACTCTCTCCGGCCAGGTTAACCAGTCGTTTTTTTTTGAATTTTATAAGAGCTATAAAAAACGGTGCGAACGCTGTTTTCTTAAGCACTTTTACGCACAACTTATCTTCATTCGTGCTGTGGACTTCAGGCTTTAATGATAAGATTTGTGCGCTAAATACGTTTGAATACGATCGGGATGGCAATAACGTGAGTGGAATACTGACGCGCTGGCGACAGTTTGGTAAACGCTACTTCTGGCCGCATCTCTTATTAGGGATGGTCGCGGCGAGTTTAGGTTTGCCTGCGCTCAGCAACGCCGCCGAACCAAACGCGCCCGCAAAAGCGACAACCCGCAACCACGAGCCTTCAGCCAAAGTAAACTTTGGTCAATTGGCCTTGCTGGAAGCGAACACGCGCCGCCCGAATTCGAACTATTCCGTTGATTACTGGCATCAACATGCCATTCGCACGGTAATCCGTCATCTTTCCTTCGCAATGGCACCGCAAACGCTGCCCGTTGCTGAAGAATCTTTGCCTCTTCAGGCGCAACATCTTGCATTACTGGATACGCTCAGCGCGCTGCTGACCCAGGAAGGCACGCCGTCTGAAAAGGGTTATCGCATTGATTATGCGCATTTTACCCCACAAGCAAAATTCAGCACGCCCGTCTGGATAAGCCAGGCGCAAGGCATCCGTGCTGGCCCTCAACGCCTCAGCTAACAACAATAAACCTTTACTTCATTTTATTAACTCCGCAACGCGGGGCGTTTGAGATTTTATTATGCTAATCAAATTATTAACTAAAGTTTTCGGTAGTCGTAACGATCGCACCCTGCGCCGGATGCGCAAAGTGGTCAACATCATCAATGCCATGGAACCGGAGATGGAAAAACTCTCCGACGAAGAACTGAAAGGGAAAACCGCAGAGTTTCGTGCGCGTCTGGAAAAAGGCGAAGTGCTGGAAAATCTGATCCCGGAAGCTTTCGCCGTGGTGCGTGAGGCAAGTAAGCGCGTCTTTGGCATGCGTCACTTCGACGTACAGCTGCTCGGCGGTATGGTTCTTAACGAACGCTGCATCGCCGAAATGCGTACCGGTGAAGGTAAAACCCTGACCGCAACGCTGCCTGCTTACCTGAACGCACTAACCGGTAAAGGCGTGCATGTAGTTACCGTCAACGACTACCTGGCGCAACGTGACGCCGAAAACAACCGTCCGCTGTTTGAATTCCTTGGCCTGACTGTCGGTATCAACCTGCCGGGCATGCCAGCACCGGCAAAGCGCGAAGCTTACGCAGCTGACATCACTTACGGTACGAACAACGAATACGGCTTTGACTACCTGCGCGACAACATGGCGTTCAGCCCTGAAGAACGTGTACAGCGTAAACTGCACTATGCGTTGGTGGACGAAGTGGACTCCATCCTGATCGATGAAGCGCGTACACCGCTGATCATTTCCGGCCCGGCAGAAGACAGCTCGGAAATGTATAAACGCGTGAATAAAATTATTCCGCACCTGATCCGTCAGGAAAAAGAAGACTCCGAAACCTTCCAGGGTGAAGGCCACTTCTCGGTGGATGAAAAATCTCGCCAGGTGAACCTGACCGAACGTGGTCTGGTGCTGATTGAAGAACTGCTGGTGAAAGAGGGCATCATGGATGAAGGGGAGTCTCTGTACTCTCCGGCCAACATCATGCTGATGCATCACGTAACGGCGGCGCTGCGCGCTCATGCGCTGTTTACCCGTGACGTCGACTACATCGTTAAAGATGGTGAAGTTATCATCGTTGACGAACACACCGGTCGTACCATGCAGGGCCGTCGCTGGTCCGATGGTCTGCACCAGGCTGTGGAAGCGAAAGAAGGTGTGCAGATCCAGAACGAAAACCAAACGCTGGCTTCGATCACCTTCCAGAACTACTTCCGTCTGTATGAAAAACTGGCGGGGATGACCGGTACTGCTGATACCGAAGCTTTCGAATTTAGCTCCATCTACAAACTGGATACCGTCGTTGTTCCGACCAACCGTCCAATGATTCGTAAAGATTTGCCGGACCTGGTCTACATGACTGAAGCGGAAAAAATTCAGGCGATCATTGAAGATATCAAAGAACGTACTGCGAAAGGCCAGCCGGTGCTGGTGGGTACTATCTCCATCGAAAAATCGGAGCTGGTGTCAAACGAACTGACCAAAGCCGGTATTAAGCACAATGTCCTGAACGCCAAATTCCACGCCAACGAAGCGGCGATTGTTGCTCAGGCAGGTTATCCGGCTGCGGTGACTATCGCGACCAACATGGCGGGTCGTGGTACAGATATTGTGCTCGGTGGTAGCTGGCAGGCAGAAGTTGCCGCGCTGGAAAATCCGACCGCAGAGCAAATTGAAAAAATTAAAGCCGACTGGCAGGTACGTCACGATGCGGTACTGGCAGCAGGTGGCCTGCATATCATCGGTACCGAGCGTCACGAATCCCGTCGTATCGATAACCAGTTGCGTGGTCGTTCTGGTCGTCAGGGGGATGCTGGTTCTTCCCGTTTCTACCTGTCGATGGAAGATGCGCTGATGCGTATTTTTGCTTCCGACCGAGTATCCGGCATGATGCGTAAACTGGGTATGAAGCCAGGCGAAGCCATTGAACACCCGTGGGTGACCAAAGCGATTGCTAACGCCCAGCGTAAAGTTGAAAGCCGTAACTTCGACATTCGTAAGCAACTGCTGGAATATGATGACGTGGCTAACGATCAGCGTCGCGCCATTTACTCCCAGCGTAACGAATTGCTGGATGTTAGCGATGTGAGCGAAACCATTAACAGCATTCGTGAAGATGTGTTCAAAGCGACCATTGATGCCTACATTCCACCACAGTCGCTGGAAGAAATGTGGGATATTCCGGGGCTGCAGGAACGTCTGAAGAACGATTTCGACCTCGATTTGCCAATTGCCGAGTGGCTGGATAAAGAACCAGAACTGCATGAAGAGACGCTGCGTGAGCGCATTCTGGCGCAGTCCATCGAAGTGTATCAGCGTAAAGAAGAAGTGGTTGGTGCTGAGATGATGCGTCACTTCGAGAAAGGCGTCATGCTGCAAACGCTTGACTCCCTGTGGAAAGAGCACCTGGCAGCGATGGACTATCTGCGTCAGGGTATCCACCTGCGTGGCTATGCACAGAAAGATCCGAAGCAGGAATACAAACGTGAATCGTTCTCCATGTTTGCAGCGATGCTGGAGTCGTTGAAATATGAAGTTATCAGTACGCTGAGCAAAGTTCAGGTACGTATGCCTGAAGAGGTTGAGGAGCTGGAACAACAGCGTCGTATGGAAGCCGAGCGTTTAGCGCAAATGCAGCAGCTTAGCCATCAGGATGACGACTCTGCAGCCGCAGCTGCACTGGCGGCGCAAACCGGTGAGCGCAAAGTAGGACGTAACGATCCTTGCCCGTGCGGTTCTGGTAAAAAATACAAGCAGTGCCATGGCCGCCTGCAATAAAAGCTAACTGTTGAAGTAAAAGGCGCAGGATTCTGCGCCTTTTTTATAGGTTTAAGACAATGAAAAAGCTGCAAATTGCGGTAGGTATTATTCGCAACGAGAACAATGAAATCTTTATAACGCGTCGCGCAGCAGATGCGCACATGGCGAATAAACTGGAGTTTCCCGGCGGTAAAGTTGAAATGGGTGAAACGCCGGAACAGGCGGTGGTGCGTGAACTTCAGGAAGAAGTCGGGATTACCCCACAACATTTTTCGCTATTTGAAAAACTGGAATATGAATTCCCGGACAGGCATATAACTCTGTGGTTCTGGCTGGTCGAAAGCTGGGAAGGGGAGCCGTGGGGTAAAGAAGGGCAACCCGGTAAGTGGATGTCGCTGGTCGGTCTTAATGCCGATGATTTTCCGCCAGCCAATGAACCGGTAATTGCGAAGCTTAAACGTCTGTAGGTCAGATAAGGCGTTTTCGCCGCATCCGACATTCGCACACGATGCCTGATGCGACGCTGGCGCGTCTTATCAGGCCTAAAGGGATTTCTAACTCATTGATAAATTTGTTTTTGTAGGTCGGATAAGGCGGTTACGCCGCATCCGACATTCGCACACGATGCCTGATGCGACGCTGGCGCGTCTTATCAGGCCTACGTGGATTTCTAACTCATTGATAAATTTGTTTTTGTAGGTCGGATAAGGCGTTCACGCCGCATCCGACATTTGCACAAGATGCCTGATGCGACGCTGTCCGCGTCTTATCAGGCCTACGTGCGGCATCAGACAAATGTCACTGCTTTGGTTCTTCGCTCCAGTCATCGCTTTCGGAAAGATCGCCACTGCTGGGGATTCGTTTTTCTTCAGCAGCCCATTCTCCGAGGTCGATCAACTGACAACGTTTGGAGCAAAATGGCCGAAACGGGCTGATTTCACCCCACACCACCGTTTTCCCGCAGGTTGGGCAATTCACCGTAATAGTTTCTGACATTTTTACTCCTTAGCAACAGGCCAGTTCGAAATCCAGACGTTCCGGTACCTGTCCGTTTTCAGTGTCCAGCGGCATAAAACGAATGGCAAAACGGCTCTTATGTCCGGAAATTTGCGGATAAAGCTGTGAATCGAGCGACAGATTCAGGCGCAGCAAGTCGGCATCGCCACCGTTATCCTGATAAAAACCATTCAGGCTGGTTTGTTTACGGAAGGGGGCCGACTGGCGAATTAAATCCAGCACCATGGTTAGTGCCTGGGTAAGCGGGTTCAGGCTGGCAATCCAGGTTTCTACCTGGCTGTCGCGCTGCGCCTGGGGTAGATGCAGCCAAATGTGCAATGTTGGTAAATCAAAGCTGCAACAGCCGCCTGGGATGCTCAGTCGCTGACGCACCAGAGCAATCAAACGATCTTCACGTAGAAATTGCCCGATACGCGGCGCGGAGATTAATACGCTACCCGCCGCTTTTAACTGCTGAATTAATGCTTCAATACGACTCTGGTCCACGCCGGGCACGCCAATCCAGGTCTGGAGTTTACGTTGCTGCCGGTCAAGTTCTTTCAACAGCTCAGTGCGGACTTCGCCGCGCTCGAAAACATCCAGTAATTCACTGACATTACGGAAGAAATGCAGCGCGCCAGCGTGGTCAACGATGGGTAAATTAACGGTGAGTTGCTGAATCAAAAACTCAATGCGCAGCCATGTACGCATTTTTTCATTTAGTGGATGTTCAAAAAGGACCTGGGTCTGCATTACGGTTTTTCCTGTGAGACAAACTGCGACGCAAGCTGCAAATAGTGTGCGTGCAGGCGGGCAACATCCGATGCGATAGCATCCGGTGCGCCGTTATTATCAATGACGTCATCTGCCACGGCAAGGCGGGCTTCGCGCGTTGCCTGAGCAGCAAGGATTTGTTCGACATGCTCGCGAGTTACATCATCGCGCTGCATGGTGCGCTTAAGTTGCGTTTCTGGGCTGACATCCACCACCAGCACTCGATTCGCTTTTTTATACAGTGAGTTTTCTACCAGCAATGGCACAACCCACAGTACATAGGGGGAAGTTGCTTGCTGGATCTGGTGTTGCGTCTCTTGCTGAATCAGCGGATGCAGCAGGGCGTTAAGCCAGTTTTTATCTTCCGGGTTGGCGAAGATCCGCTCGCGCAAGGCCCGGCGCTGCAATGTTCCATCAGCAGCAATCATGTTAGCGCCAAAGTGATCAGCAATGGCATGTAGCGCAGGTGCACCTGGTTCAACCACCTGACGCGCAATAATATCGGCATCAATGACGTTAATTCCGAGATCAGCAAACGCATTGGCAACGGTACTCTTGCCACTGCCAATGCCTCCCGTTAAGGCAACTATATACCTCATAATTTATATTCCCGGGAATTCATCATGATTATCAAAACGTTAAAAATGAGCGCACGAAAGCGAAATTGATGAAACGTTCGCTCACTATTTACCAGGTAAATTTATGGGATTGTAGCGTAAAAAAAGACAATTTCGCAGTCTTGCGCCGCATTGATTAGTGCGTATGATAGCGTCACTGGAGTTGCGCTCTTACCCTTATAGCCATTAACCCCAGGAATCCGCACATGCGTATTGAAGAAGATCTGAAGTTAGGTTTTAAAGACGTTCTCATCCGCCCTAAACGCTCCACTCTTAAAAGCCGTTCCGATGTTGAACTGGAACGTCAATTCACCTTCAAACATTCAGGTCAGAGCTGGTCCGGCGTGCCGATTATCGCCGCAAATATGGACACCGTAGGCACATTTTCTATGGCCTCTGCGCTGGCTTCTTTTGATATTTTGACTGCTGTGCATAAACACTATTCTGTCGAAGAGTGGCAAGCGTTTATCAACAATTCTTCCGCTGATGTGCTGAAACATGTGATGGTTTCTACCGGTACGTCAAATGCGGATTTCGAAAAAACTAAACAGATTCTCGACCTGAACCCGGCATTAAATTTCGTTTGTATTGACGTGGCGAATGGTTATTCCGAACACTTCGTACAGTTCGTTGCGAAAGCGCGTGAAGCGTGGCCGACCAAAACCATTTGTGCTGGCAACGTAGTGACTGGTGAAATGTGTGAGGAGCTTATCCTCTCCGGTGCCGATATCGTTAAAGTTGGCATTGGCCCAGGTTCTGTTTGTACAACTCGCGTCAAAACAGGCGTCGGTTATCCGCAACTTTCTGCGGTAATCGAATGTGCCGATGCTGCGCACGGTCTGGGCGGAATGATCGTCAGCGATGGTGGCTGCACCACGCCGGGCGATGTCGCGAAAGCCTTTGGCGGCGGTGCCGATTTCGTCATGCTTGGCGGCATGCTGGCGGGCCACGAAGAGAGCGGCGGTCGCATCGTTGAGGAGAACGGCGAGAAATTTATGCTGTTCTACGGCATGAGCTCCGAGTCTGCGATGAAACGTCACGTTGGCGGCGTTGCGGAATATCGCGCAGCAGAAGGTAAAACCGTTAAGCTGCCGCTGCGAGGCCCGGTTGAAAATACCGCGCGTGATATTTTGGGCGGCCTGCGTTCAGCTTGTACATACGTTGGGGCTTCACGCCTGAAAGAACTGACCAAGCGCACCACATTTATCCGTGTGCAGGAACAAGAAAACCGCATCTTCAACAACCTGTAATCTCCCAACGCTGGTGTGGAGCAACACGCCAGCGTTATCCCATCCCACTCATCGCATCGCCTAAATGGAAAATTGGCAGATACATCGCCACCACCAGCGTACCGATAATTCCTCCCGTTATGATCAGCAACGCCGGTTCCAGTAAGGCTGCTAGGTTATCCGCCAGCGCCATTGTGTTATCCCGATGATGATGGGCGAGGTTGTCTAACATGAGATCCAGCGAGCCGGAGGCCTCTCCCGTTCTCACTAATTGCAAACAGAGCGGGCTAAACTCACCGGCATTTTTTAGCGCCAGCCAGATGGGATGACCGTTACTGATATCGTGCTGGATTTGTGTCAGAAGTTGCACCCAGTACGGGCAGCGCATTGTTTCTCTGACGCTCTCTACGCCCTGTAAAAAAGTAATGCCTGCACTTTGTGTCAGCGCCAGAATCGTAAAGATCTGCGTGAGTTTTTGTCCCCGCATCAGTGAGCCCATAATCGGGATGTGTAACAGCAATTTCTGCCGCACGATAAGCCAGGTCGGTCGGCGCATCAGCAACTTATTGGCTATCGCCAGCAGAAAGCCGAACAACACCAGCAGCCAGCCCCATTCGCCACTAAAGTCTGCCAGCGTCATGATCCCCTGCGTTAGTGCCGGTAGTGGGGTGTTGAAGGTCTTATAGATAGCGGCAAACTCCGGCAGAACAAAATGCAGCATTGCCACAACCACCATGATTGCCATCGCTAAAATGATGATGGGATAACGCAACGCTGATTTCACTTTGTCGGTCAACTGACGCTGGGCTTTTTGCTGACGCGCCAGTTCAAAGCAGCATTCATCCAGCTTACCGGTCAGTTCACCCGTGCGGATCATCGCCTGATAGAGCGGCGGAAATACCTCTGACCAGGGTAATAAGGCATTGGAAAAAGCAATGCCCTGTTCGAGATCGTGCGCCAGCGATTGCAGCAACGCTTGCCATTGCTTACTGGGATGCTGTTCCGCCAGCAGAGCCAGCCCTTCAGAAAGAGTTAACCCGGCTTTAAGTAGCGTCGCCAGTTGATGAATGACTTCCGCGCTTTTATCTCCTCGCCACTGCGCAGAATTGATAGCAATTCGCTTCAGGCTTAGTGGAGTAACCATCTGTTGCTGTAGTGCCATGAGCAGCAAAGCACGGCTCTCTGCCCATCGCATCCCATCTTGCGCATTGCCGTCGCCGGTTATGCCATGCCAGCGCCAGAGTTGCTTACTCGCCATGCGGCATCCCCAGTACGCGGATTAACTCTTCAAAGGTGGTTAAGCCTTGCTCCACGGCCAGGCAGCCGTTTTCAAAAAGCGTTCGCATACCCGCCTGTCGGGCGTGCGTTTCCAGCGATTCAACGTCGGTATTAGCGGAAATAAGCTGACGTATGACCGGTGTTATGGGCAGAACTTCAAATAAGGCAGTGCGACCATAAAAACCGTGGTAGCAATGTACACAACCGGGTGCCTGCCAATGGGGCAGCGGCGACGGCCATACATTGTCTGGAATATGGATGGGCTCCCCTTGCTGGCGGCGACAATGTGGGCAAAGTTTACGTACCAGACGCTGGGCTATTACCAGCGTAAGCGCTGATGAGAGCATCCAGCGGGCGGCTCCCATTTGCTGTAAACGTACCAGCGTTTCAGTGGTGGAATTGGTGTGTAGGGTAGACAACACCAGGTGACCGGTTTGCGCGGCTTTAATGGCAATTTCTGCCGTTTCGCCATCGCGGATCTCTCCGATCATGATGACGTCAGGATCCTGGCGCAATAACGCACGCAAAACGCCCTGAAAGGTGAGTCCGGCACGCGGATGGATTTGCGTCTGGTTTAGTCCGGCTATGGGGATCTCAACCGGATCTTCGACGCTACAAATATTAATGTCAGCGGTATTCAGCTTTTGCAGGGCACTATAAAGCGTGACCGTTTTGCCGCTGCCTGTAGGGCCAGTTACCAGCACCAGTCCCTGTGGTTGTTGCAAGGCATGAGCAAAGTCCGCCAGTTGTAATGGCTGCATTCCAAGCGCGTTGACATCCAGTGCCTGGCTCACCTGCTGTAACAACCTTAATACCACCTTTTCACCCCCCCGACATGGTAAGGTCGCAATACGAAATGAGACGGCGTTTCCTGCCAGTTCGACAGTGAATTGCCCGTCCTGCGGCAGGCGATGTTCCGCAATATCCAGGTTTCCCAGTACTTTTAATCTGGCGGTTAATGCGACTCCGGCATCCGGTGAAACATCCGGTAAAGGATGCAATACGCCGTCGATACGCAAGCGGATGCGGTAGGCATTGTCCGCTGGTTCGATATGAATATCAGACGCGCGTTGTTCCAGCGCAGATTGTAACGTTCGAGTCAGCAACTCTGCTTTGGGCTGATGCTTCTCCTGAACAGCTACGGGCAATGTCTGTTGTGTGCGACTGGCGTGACCTTCCATTTGTTGGCGCGTCCAGCAGGTGATCTCAATACGTTTGGTGGTAGCGAAATGCAATGCGTCCAGCAATTCATGTGAGGGGGCATCGACCACCGCAACATGAACCACTTCTTCGCTGGCATCCAGCAAGACTCCCTGATAACGCAAACACAGGGCGGTGAGCTGTGGAATATTCATTGCCGTTCCTTAGTTGGCGTCATCAAAACGGAAGACATCTTCGCAGGCTTGCTGCAATGCGCTGTCATTTCGAATATTGCAGTTGCGCGTCCAGCCGGTGACGCCGTTTGCGTTATCCCAACCTGGCGTCATGACGACGCTTAGCCCATTGAGACTTTCTTGCCCGGTCAGCGACACCACGCCCTTTGCCACACTCATGGCTGAAACATAGCGGGTGGTGGTAGGCGAGGGAATGCCATTGCTGCCACCGTCGCAGGTATCTAATCCACCATGTTCCAGCGCGCACAACTCTACGGCGGTACGGTAAGGCACAAAGGTTTGTAGCATGTCGGTGAGTGCGGCTTTGCGCAGGTAGTTTTGATAAGCGGGAATACCAATGGCGCTTAAAATGGCAATGATGCCAATAACCACCATCAGTTCGATAAGTGTAAAACCGCGTTGCTTGTCCATCTGTTTCGCTCCTTGATTTGGTTGGTGCTACTTTGGCAAACGCCATCAGCACAGGCGAGGGGCAAAAAACGAAACGGGAAAGCTGCTTCCGAGGTTTTTTATTTCGTTGCAGTGAAAGACAAGAAATTTGCGAGGCGTTACGAAGAAGGTTGGGGAAGGGGAGATTATCCGCCCAGTATGGAGCGGATAAATCTGTCAGCTATTAGCGAAAACGCATTGAAAGGTCGAGTGCTTGTACGTGTTTAGTTAGCGCACCGACGGAGATAAAGTCCACGCCCGTTTCGGCAAATTCGCGCAGTGTTTTGTCAGTGACGTTGCCAGACACTTCCAGTAGCGCCTTGCCGTTGGTGCGTTTGACGGCTTCGCGCATCTGTTCTGTTTCGAAGTTATCCAGCATGATGATATCGGCTCCGGCTTTCAGGGCCTCATCAAGTTCTTCCAGATTCTCTACTTCGACTTCTACTGGCGCATCCGGATGCAGCCAGGACGCTTTTTCGACCGCCTGGCGCACTGAGCCGGAGGCAATAATATGGTTTTCTTTGATCAGGAAGGCATCAGAAAGCCCCAGACGGTGATTCGCTCCGCCGCCGCAAAGTACCGCGTATTTCAGAGCTGAACGCAGACCGGGTAAGGTTTTACGCGTATCCAACAACTGCGTGTTGGTGCCTTCCAGTAATTCGACATAGTGGCGTACCTTACTGGCAACTCCTGAAAGGGTTTGCACAAAATTAAGCGCAGTGCGTTCGCCCGTTAACAGCACGCGGGATGGGCCTTCAAGTTCGAACAAGGGTTGATTGGCGTTGATGACATCGCCGTCATCCACATGCCAGATTATGGTGACATCGTCGCCTGCCAGTTGAATAAACACCTCTTCAACCCAGCGTTTGCCGCAAAATACGCCATTCTCGCGGGTGATCACCGTGGCATGAGAGCGAGAATTTTCCGGTAAAAGTTTTGCCGTAATGTCATTGTTGGCATCGACTGTTCCGCCTAAATCTTCCCGCAGCGCCTGGGCCACCGCGCCGGGGATATCGAGATTAATGCGTTCCAGCAGCTCGTCACGTCGGGTGTCAGGGTTATAGCGGCGAGGCGGCATGTTAAAACTCCAGATAGCTAACGAATCATAAGGTAGAAACATGCTACTCTGAACCGGGTATTAGCACCACATATAAGGAGATCCTGCATGTTGTTAGAACAGGGGTGGCTGGTTGGCGCGCGCCGCGTTCCCTCACCACATTACGATTGCCGCCCGGATGACGAAACACCCACCCTGCTGGTGGTGCACAATATTAGCCTGCCGCCAGGCGAGTTTGGCGGTCCGTGGATCGACGCATTATTCACTGGAACTATTGATCCGCAGGCACATCCTTTCTTTGCTGAGATCGCCCATTTGCGCGTCTCCGCTCACTGTTTGATTCGCCGTGATGGTGAAATAGTCCAGTATGTTCCTTTCGATAAACGTGCCTGGCATGCGGGAGTCTCTCAGTATCAGGGGCGCGAACGCTGCAATGATTTTTCTATTGGGATTGAGCTTGAAGGCACCGATACGCTGGCGTATACCGATGCGCAGTATCAACAGCTTGCGGCGGTTACGCGGGCACTGATTGATCGCTATCCAGATATCGCTAATAACATGACGGGCCATTGTGATATTGCGCCGGATCGGAAAACCGATCCCGGCCCTGCATTTGATTGGGCACGGTTTCGTGCGCTGGTCAGCAAGGAGACAACATGACGCTATTTACAACCTTACTGGTGTTAATTTTCGAGCGCCTGTTTAAGTTGGGCGAGCACTGGCAGCTTGATCATCGTCTTGAAGCGTTCTTTCGGCGGGTGAAACATTTTTCTCTCGGGCGCACGTTAGGCATGACCATTATTGCGATGGGCGTGACTTTTTTACTGTTACGCGCATTGCAGGGAGTATTGTTCAACGTTCCCACGCTGCTGGTGTGGCTGCTGATTGGTTTGCTGTGTATTGGCGCAGGTAAAGTTCGTCTTCATTATCATGCTTATCTGACAGCTGCTTCACGTAATGATAGCCATGCCCGTGCCACGATGGCTGGCGAACTCACCATGATTCACGGCGTCCCGGCAGGCTGCGACGAACGTGAGTATTTGCGTGAGCTGCAAAATGCATTGCTGTGGATTAACTTTCGTTTTTATCTTGCACCGCTGTTCTGGCTGATTGTGGGGGGAACCTGGGGACCCGTTACGCTGATGGGGTATGCGTTCTTGCGTGCATGGCAATACTGGCTGGCGCGATACCAGACGCCGCATCATCGTTTACAGTCCGGCATTGATGCCGTGCTTCATGTACTGGATTGGGTGCCAGTTCGTCTTGCGGGTGTGGTATATGCCTTGATCGGTCATTGTGAGAAAGCGTTACCGGCCTGGTTTGCTTCGCTGGGTGATTTCCATACTTCGCAGTATCAGGTGTTAACGCGTCTGGCGCAGTTCTCTCTGGCGCGTGAACCGCATGTCGATAAGGTGGAGACGCCGAAGGCAGCGGTTTCAATGGCGAAGAAAACCTCGTTCGTGGTCGTGGTGGTGATTGCGCTACTGACGATTTACGGGGCGTTGGTGTAAAGATTATTGCCCTCACCGTGTACAGGTGAGGGCGTAGAGAGATTAATGCGCTTTTACGGCTTTGGCGGTTTTCTCTTTAAACAGATAGCCGATACCTAACACGATCAGCCATACCGGGATCAGGTATACCGAAATCGCCATTCCTGGGGTCATCAGCATAATCACCAGTACCGCCGCCATAAACAGCAGGCAGATCCAGTTACCCAGCGGATAAAGCAGAGCAGGGAAGCGAGTTACCACGCCTTGTTCCTGCTTGGCGCGACGGAATTTCATATGCGCCAGGCTAATCATCGCCCAGTTGATCACCAGTGCAGATACCACCAGCGCCATTAACAGGCCAAATGCGGATTCCGGAGCAAGATAGTTAATCAGTACGCACAATGCCGTTACCAGTGCAGACACCAGAATGGTGTTAACCGGTACGCCGCGTTTATCGACAGACGCCAGCGCTTTTGGCGCATTACCCTGTTGTGCCAGACCAAACAGCATACGGCTGTTGCAATATACGCAGCTGTTGTACACGGAGAGCGCCGCAGTCAGCACCACGATGTTCAGCGCATTCGCCACAAAGGTATCGCCTAACTCGTGGAAGATCAGCACAAACGGACTGGTATCGGCGGTAACGCGGGTCCACGGCATCAGTGAGAGCAGAACGGCTAACGAACCAATATAGAAAATCAGGATGCGGTAGATAACCTGGTTAGTTGCTTTCGGGATACTTTGCTCCGGGTTATCAGCTTCTGCTGCGGTGATCCCCACCAGTTCCAGACCACCGAACGAGAACATGATAATCGCCATCATCATCACCAGCCCGGTGAAGCCGTGCGGCAGGAAACCACCTTGATCCCACAGGTTGCTAACGGTCGCCTGCGGGCCGCCGTTGCCACTGAATAGCAGCCAGCCGCCGAAGATGATCATCGCTACTACCGCAATAACTTTGATAATGGCAAACCAGAACTCCATCTCACCAAACACTTTTACGTTGGTCAGGTTGATGGCGTTAATCACCACAAAGAACACGGCGGCAGAAACCCAGGTTGGGATTTCCGGATACCAGAACTGAATGTATTTACCCACAGCAGTCAGCTCTGCCATGGCAACTAAAACGTACAGTACCCAGTAGTTCCAGCCAGAAGCGAAGCCAGCAAAGCTGCCCCAGTATTTATAAGCAAAGTGGCTAAAGGAGCCTGCGACAGGTTCTTCGACCACCATTTCACCCAGCTGACGCATGATCAGAAAGGCGATAAAACCAGCAATGGCGTAACCCAGGATAATTCCTGGCCCTGCGGACTGTATTACGGAGGCGCTACCCAGGAATAGTCCTGTCCCTATCGCGCCACCCAGCGCGATAAGCTGAATATGGCGGTTTTTAAGGCCGCGCTTTAGCTGCTCGCCGTGCTGTTGACCTTCCATCATGAAACCTCGTGCGGTGATTGTTTTTTTGATCTACGCAGTGATGCGTGTGTAAGTTTGCAATTCCGTTTGTTGTATTAATTTGTTTACATCAAAGAAGTTTGAATTGTTACAAAAAGACTTCCGTCAGATCAAGAATAATGGTATGCGGCAGCGAATGCACCCGCTTTATGCATGGTTGAAGATGAGTTGCTTAAAAAGAAACCGTTTGTAAAGCTCAGCCTCAACCCCTCTCAATATGCAGAATGAATTTAAATTCGTTTTAATAGAATTAAAAATCACAAAATTGGTAAGTGAATCGGTTCAATTCGGATTTTTATAGTTTAATAATCGTTAAAAAATCCCTTTCCTACGTAAAGTCTACATTTGTGCATAGTTACAACTTTGAAACGTTATATATGTCAAGTTGTTAAAATGTGCACAGTTTCATGATTTCAATCAAAACCTGTATGGACATAAGGTGAATACTTTGTTACTTTAGCGTCACAGACATGAAATTGGTAAGACCAATTGACTTCGGCAAGTGGCTTAAGACAGGAACTCATGGCCTACAGCAAAATCCGCCAACCAAAACTCTCCGATGTGATTGAGCAGCAACTGGAGTTTTTGATCCTCGAAGGCACTCTCCGCCCGGGCGAAAAACTCCCACCGGAACGCGAACTGGCAAAACAGTTTGACGTCTCCCGTCCCTCATTGCGTGAGGCGATTCAACGTCTCGAAGCGAAGGGCTTGTTGCTTCGTCGCCAGGGTGGCGGCACTTTTGTCCAGAGCAGCCTATGGCAAAGCTTCAGCGATCCGCTGGTGGAGCTGCTCTCCGACCATCCTGAATCACAGTATGACTTGCTCGAAACACGACACGCCCTGGAAGGTATCGCCGCTTATTACGCCGCGCTGCGTAGTACCGATGAAGACAAGGAACGCATCCGTGAACTCCACCACGCCATAGAACTGGCGCAGCAGTCTGGCGATCTGGACGCGGAATCAAACGCCGTACTCCAGTATCAGATTGCCGTCACCGAAGCGGCCCACAATGTGGTTCTGCTTCATCTGCTAAGGTGTATGGAGCCGATGTTGGCCCAGAATGTCCGCCAGAACTTCGAATTGCTCTATTCGCGTCGCGAGATGCTGCCGCTGGTGAGTAGTCACCGCACCCGCATATTTGAAGCGATTATGGCCGGTAAGCCGGAAGAAGCGCGCGAAGCATCGCATCGCCATCTGGCCTTTATCGAAGAAATTTTGCTCGACAGAAGCCGTGAAGAAAGCCGCCGTGAGCGTTCTCTGCGTCGTCTGGAGCAACGAAAGAATTAGTGATTTTTCTGGTGAAAATTATCCAGAAGATGTTGTAAATCAAGCGCATATAAAAGCGCGGCAACTAAACGTAGAACCTGTCTTATTGAGCTTTCCGGCGAGAGTTCAATGGGACAGGTTCCAGAAAACTCAACGTTATTAGATAGATAAGGAATAACCCATGTCAGAACGTTTCCCAAATGACGTGGATCCGATCGAAACTCGCGACTGGCTCCAGGCGATCGAATCGGTCATCCGTGAAGAAGGTGTTGAGCGTGCTCAGTATCTGATCGACCAACTGCTTGCTGAAGCCCGCAAAGGCGGTGTCAACGTAGCCGCAGGCACCGGTATCAGCAACTACATCAACACCATCCCCGTTGAAGAACAACCGGAGTATCCGGGTAATCTGGAACTGGAACGCCGTATTCGTTCAGCTATCCGCTGGAACGCCATCATGACGGTTCTGCGTGCGTCGAAAAAAGACCTCGAACTGGGCGGCCACATGGCGTCCTTCCAGTCTTCCGCAACCATTTATGATGTGTGCTTTAACCACTTCTTCCGTGCACGCAACGAGCAGGATGGCGGCGACCTGGTTTACTTCCAGGGCCACATCTCCCCGGGCGTGTACGCTCGTGCTTTCCTGGAAGGTCGTCTGACTCAAGAGCAGCTGGATAACTTCCGTCAGGAAGTTCACGGCAATGGCCTCTCTTCCTATCCGCACCCGAAATTGATGCCGGAATTCTGGCAGTTCCCGACCGTATCTATGGGTCTGGGTCCGATTGGTGCTATTTACCAGGCTAAATTCCTGAAATATCTGGAACACCGTGGCCTGAAAGATACCTCTAAACAGACCGTTTACGCGTTCCTCGGCGACGGTGAAATGGACGAACCGGAATCCAAAGGTGCGATCACCATCGCTACCCGTGAAAAACTGGATAACCTGGTCTTCGTTATCAACTGTAACCTGCAGCGTCTTGACGGCCCGGTCACCGGTAACGGCAAGATCATCAACGAACTGGAAGGCATCTTCGAAGGTGCTGGCTGGAACGTGATCAAAGTGATGTGGGGTAGCCGTTGGGATGAACTGCTGCGTAAAGATACCAGCGGTAAACTGATCCAGCTGATGAACGAAACCGTTGACGGCGACTACCAGACCTTCAAATCGAAAGATGGTGCGTACGTTCGTGAACACTTCTTCGGTAAATATCCTGAAACCGCAGCACTGGTTGCAGACTGGACTGACGAGCAGATCTGGGCACTGAACCGTGGTGGTCACGATCCGAAGAAAATCTACGCTGCATTCAAGAAAGCGCAGGAAACCAAAGGCAAAGCGACGGTAATCCTTGCTCATACCATTAAAGGTTACGGCATGGGCGACGCGGCTGAAGGTAAAAACATCGCGCACCAGGTTAAGAAAATGAACATGGACGGTGTGCGTCACATCCGCGACCGTTTCAATGTGCCGGTGTCTGATGCAGATATCGAAAAACTGCCGTACATCACCTTCCCGGAAGGTTCTGAAGAGCATACCTATCTGCACGCACAGCGTCAGAAACTGCACGGTTATCTGCCAAGCCGTCAGCCGAACTTCACCGAGAAGCTTGAGCTGCCAAGCCTGCAAGACTTCGGCGCGCTGCTGGAAGAGCAGAGCAAAGAGATCTCTACCACTATCGCTTTCGTTCGTGCCCTGAACGTGATGCTGAAGAACAAGTCGATCAAAGATCGTCTGGTACCGATCATCGCCGACGAAGCGCGTACTTTCGGTATGGAAGGTCTGTTCCGTCAGATTGGTATTTACAGCCCGAACGGTCAGCAGTACACCCCGCAGGACCGCGAGCAGGTTGCTTACTATAAAGAAGACGAGAAAGGTCAGATTCTGCAGGAAGGGATCAACGAGCTGGGCGCAGGTTGTTCCTGGCTGGCAGCGGCGACCTCTTACAGCACCAACAATCTGCCGATGATTCCGTTCTACATCTATTACTCGATGTTCGGCTTCCAGCGTATCGGCGATCTGTGCTGGGCGGCTGGCGACCAGCAAGCGCGTGGCTTCCTGATCGGCGGTACTTCCGGTCGTACCACCCTGAACGGTGAAGGTCTGCAGCACGAAGATGGTCACAGCCACATTCAGTCGCTGACTATTCCGAACTGTATCTCTTACGACCCGGCTTACGCTTACGAAGTTGCTGTCATCATGCATGACGGTCTGGAGCGTATGTACGGTGAAAAACAAGAGAACGTTTACTACTACATCACTACGCTGAACGAAAACTACCACATGCCGGCAATGCCGGAAGGTGCTGAGGAAGGTATCCGTAAAGGTATCTACAAACTCGAAACCATTGAAGGTAGCAAAGGTAAAGTTCAGCTGCTCGGCTCCGGTTCTATCCTGCGTCACGTCCGTGAAGCAGCAGAGATCCTGGCGAAAGATTACGGCGTAGGTTCTGACGTTTATAGCGTGACTTCCTTCACCGAACTGGCGCGTGATGGTCAGGATTGTGAACGCTGGAACATGCTGCACCCGCTGGAAACTCCGCGCGTTCCGTATATCGCTCAGGTGATGAACGACGCTCCGGCAGTGGCATCTACCGACTATATGAAACTGTTCGCTGAGCAGGTCCGTACTTACGTACCGGCTGACGACTACCGCGTACTGGGTACTGATGGCTTCGGTCGTTCCGACAGTCGTGAGAACCTGCGTCACCACTTCGAAGTTGATGCTTCTTATGTTGTGGTTGCGGCGCTGGGCGAACTGGCTAAACGTGGCGAAATCGATAAGAAAGTGGTTGCTGACGCAATCGCCAAATTCAACATCGATGCAGATAAAGTTAACCCGCGTCTGGCGTAAGAGGTAAAAGAATAATGGCTATCGAAATCAAAGTACCGGACATCGGGGCTGATGAAGTTGAAATCACCGAGATCCTGGTCAAAGTGGGCGACAAAGTTGAAGCCGAACAGTCGCTGATCACCGTAGAAGGCGACAAAGCCTCTATGGAAGTTCCATCTCCGCAGGCGGGTATCGTTAAAGAGATCAAAGTCTCTGTTGGCGATAAAACCCAGACCGGCGCACTGATTATGATTTTCGATTCCGCCGACGGTGCAGCAGACGCTGCACCTGCTCAGGCAGAAGAGAAGAAAGAAGCAGCTCCGGCAGCAGCACCCGCGGCTGCGGCGGCAAAAGACGTTAACGTTCCTGATATCGGCAGCGACGAAGTTGAAGTGACCGAAATCCTGGTGAAAGTTGGCGACAAAGTTGAAGCTGAGCAGTCGCTGATCACCGTAGAAGGCGATAAAGCTTCTATGGAAGTTCCGGCTCCGTTTGCAGGCACCGTGAAAGAAATCAAAGTGAACACCGGCGACAAAGTGTCTACCGGCTCGCTGATTATGGTCTTCGAAGTCGCGGGTGAAGCAGGCGCGGCAGCTCCGGCGGCTAAACAGGAAGCGGCTCCGGCAGCGGCCCCTGCACCTGCAACTGGCGTGAAAGAAGTTAACGTTCCGGATATCGGCGGTGACGAAGTTGAAGTGACCGAAGTGATGGTGAAAGTGGGCGACAAAGTTGCCGCTGAACAGTCACTGATCACCGTAGAAGGCGATAAAGCTTCTATGGAAGTTCCGGCTCCGTTTGCAGGCGTCGTGAAGGAACTGAAAGTCAACGTTGGCGATAAAGTGAAAACTGGCTCGCTGATTATGATCTTCGAAGTTGAAGGCGCAGCGCCTGCGGCAGCTCCTGCGAAACAGGAAGCAGCAGCGCCGGCTCCGGCAGCAAAAGCTGAAGCCCCGGCAGCAGCTCCGGCTGCGAAAGCGGAAGGCAAATCTGAATTTGCTGAAAATGACGCTTACGTTCACGCGACTCCGCTGATCCGCCGTCTGGCACGCGAGTTTGGCGTTAACCTTGCGAAAGTGAAGGGCACTGGCCGTAAAGGTCGTATCCTGCGCGAAGACGTTCAGGCTTACGTGAAAGAAGCTATCAAACGTGCAGAAGCAGCTCCGGCAGCGACTGGCGGCGGTATCCCAGGCATGCTGCCGTGGCCGAAGGTGGACTTCAGCAAGTTTGGTGAAATCGAAGAAGTGGAACTGGGCCGCATCCAGAAAATCTCTGGTGCGAACCTGAGCCGTAACTGGGTAATGATCCCGCATGTTACTCACTTCGACAAAACCGATATCACCGAGCTGGAAGCGTTCCGTAAACAGCAGAACGAAGAAGCGGCGAAACGTAAGCTGGATGTGAAGATCACCCCGGTTGTCTTCATCATGAAAGCCGTTGCTGCAGCTCTTGAGCAGATGCCTCGCTTCAACAGTTCGCTGTCGGAAGACGGTCAGCGTCTGACCCTGAAGAAATACATCAACATCGGTGTGGCGGTGGATACCCCGAACGGTCTGGTTGTTCCGGTATTCAAAGACGTCAACAAGAAAGGCATCATCGAACTGTCTCGCGAGCTGATGACTATTTCTAAGAAAGCGCGTGACGGTAAGCTGACTGCGGGCGAAATGCAGGGCGGTTGCTTCACCATCTCCAGCATCGGCGGCCTGGGTACTACCCACTTCGCGCCGATTGTGAACGCGCCGGAAGTGGCTATCCTCGGCGTTTCCAAGTCCGCGATGGAGCCGGTGTGGAATGGTAAAGAGTTCGTGCCGCGTCTGATGCTGCCGATTTCTCTCTCCTTCGACCACCGCGTGATCGACGGTGCTGATGGTGCCCGTTTCATTACCATCATTAACAACACGCTGTCTGACATTCGCCGTCTGGTGATGTAAGTAAAAGAGCCGGCCCAACGGCCGGCTTTTTTCTGGTAATCTCATGAATGTATTGAGGTTATTAGCGAATAGACAAATCGGTTGCCGTTTGTTGTTTAAAAATTGTTAACAATTTTGTAAAATACCGACGGATAGAACGACCCGGTGGATAATGGGCGTCATAAAAAAAACGTCAGACCCGCCGGAGATAAATATATAGAGGTCATGATGAGTACTGAAATCAAAACTCAGGTCGTGGTACTTGGGGCAGGCCCCGCAGGTTACTCCGCTGCCTTCCGTTGCGCTGATTTAGGTCTGGAAACCGTAATCGTAGAACGTTACAACACCCTTGGCGGTGTTTGCCTGAACGTCGGCTGTATCCCTTCTAAAGCACTGCTGCACGTAGCAAAAGTTATCGAAGAAGCCAAAGCGCTGGCTGAACACGGTATCGTCTTCGGCGAACCGAAAACCGATATTGACAAGATTCGTACCTGGAAAGAGAAAGTGATCAATCAGCTGACCGGTGGTCTGGCTGGTATGGCGAAAGGCCGCAAAGTCAAAGTGGTCAACGGTCTGGGTAAATTTACCGGGGCTAACACCCTGGAAGTTGAAGGTGAGAACGGTAAAACCGTGATCAACTTCGACAACGCGATCATTGCAGCGGGTTCTCGCCCGATTCAACTGCCGTTTATTCCGCATGAAGATCCGCGTATCTGGGACTCCACTGACGCTCTGGAACTGAAAGAAGTACCAGAACGCCTGCTGGTAATGGGTGGCGGTATCATCGGTCTGGAAATGGGCACCGTTTACCACGCGCTGGGTTCACAGATTGACGTGGTTGAAATGTTCGACCAGGTTATCCCGGCAGCTGACAAAGACATCGTTAAAGTCTTCACCAAGCGTATCAGCAAGAAATTCAACCTGATGCTGGAAACCAAAGTTACCGCCGTTGAAGCGAAAGAAGACGGCATTTATGTGACGATGGAAGGCAAAAAAGCACCCGCTGAACCGCAGCGTTACGACGCCGTGCTGGTAGCGATTGGTCGTGTGCCGAACGGTAAAAACCTCGACGCAGGCAAAGCTGGTGTGGAAGTTGACGACCGTGGTTTCATCCGCGTTGACAAACAGCTGCGTACCAACGTACCGCACATCTTTGCTATCGGCGATATCGTCGGTCAGCCGATGCTGGCACACAAAGGTGTTCACGAAGGTCACGTTGCCGCTGAAGTTATCGCCGGTAAGAAACACTACTTCGATCCGAAAGTTATCCCGTCCATCGCCTATACCGAACCAGAAGTTGCATGGGTAGGTCTGACTGAGAAAGAAGCGAAAGAGAAAGGCATCAGCTATGAAACCGCCACCTTCCCGTGGGCTGCTTCTGGTCGTGCTATCGCTTCCGACTGCGCAGACGGTATGACCAAGCTGATTTTCGACAAAGAATCTCACCGTGTGATCGGTGGTGCGATTGTCGGTACCAACGGCGGCGAGCTGCTGGGTGAAATCGGCCTGGCAATCGAAATGGGTTGTGACGCTGAAGACATCGCGCTGACCATCCATGCGCACCCGACTCTGCACGAGTCTGTGGGCCTGGCGGCAGAAGTGTTCGAAGGTAGCATTACCGACCTGCCGAACCCGAAAGCGAAGAAGAAGTAATTTTTCGTTTGCCGGAACATCCGGCAATTAAAAAAGCGGCTAACCACGCCGCTTTTTTTACGTCTGTAATTTACCTTTCCAGTCGCCTTGCTCCGCGCTCAGAGAGACGTTCGCGTACTGCTGACCGTTGCTCGTTATTTAGCCTGGCAGTATGGTTACTGTCGTTTAGACGTTGTGGGTGGCTCTCCTTAACTTTCTCCCGAAAAACCTGACGTTGTTCAGGTGATGCCGATTGAACACGCTGGCGGGCGTTATCACGTTGCTGTTGGTTCAGTGGGCTCTGCTGTACTTTTTCCTTAAACACCTGGCGCTGCTCAGGCGAGGCTGACTGAATACGCTCACGCGCTGCCTCTCTTCGCTGCTGGATCTGTGGGTTAGTCTGCATTTTCTCGCGGACTGCCTGGCGCTGCTCAGGCGAGGCGGGCTGAATGCGCTCACGCGCTGCCTCTCTTCGCTGCTGGTTCTGCGGGTTAGTCTGCATTTTCTCGTGAACTGCCTGGCGCTGCTCAGGAGAAGCTGACTGATAACGCTGACGAGCGGCGTCCTTTTGTTGCTGGGTCAGTGGTTGGCGACGGCTGAAGTCGCGGAAGTCGTCATAGCTCCCATAGTGTTCAGCTTCATTAAACCGCTGTGCCGCTGCCTGACGTTGGGTATCTCGTGTAATGACGGGGGCGGCGTGTGTTCGTTGCTGAAACTGACTTGCTGCCGCCTGACGCTGGCTGTCGCGTGTTGGAGCAGGTAGCTGCGTGGCACTCATTCCGCCGTTGACATCAGTTTGATGAAACCGCTTTGCCATATCCTGATCATGATAGGGCACACCATTACGGTAGTTTGGATTGTGCCGCCATGCCATATTCTTATCAGTAAGATGCTCACCGGTGATACGGTTGAAATTGTTGACGTCGATATTGATGTTGTCGCCGTTATGTTGCCAGCCATTACCGTCACGATGACCGCCATCGTGGTGATGATAATTATCATCGTCATGATGATGATGGTCATGATCGTCGTCATCCCAGTCGATGCTGCTGAATAGTGCGTACGTGGTAGCAACGCCCATGCTATAGCCGAATCCGCGCACAAAGCTGTCAACAAACGGTTCTCCGGCTGGTGGTGGCAGATAAACCGGCGGATACGCAGTATTGGCCCAGTTCCCGTAAACCACGGTTGGGTTGTAGTTGGGAATATAGACTACATCAGGATTGGCGGGCTCAATGGAAATGACTGTTGTTGCAGGCTCTGTAATGACAGGGTTGGCAGTTGAAACGGTATTGGATGGTATGACGGGAGCCGTGACTGTCTGTGTTACCGGTACAGTTTTCTTTGTTGTGGTAATAACTTTCTGTTCGGTTGATGACTTCAGCGAACCGGTTTGTTGCGCCAGTTGCCGCAATCGCTGTACCGAGTCCATCACGTCCTGCGGCTGCGCCAGAAAAGCATCGCCCAGGTTTTGCACCCATTGCGGGTTTTCGCCCATCAACGCCATCAATTGTGGAAAGGCCACCAGTGATTTGACGCTAGCGTCCCACGGCTGGTCAGATACCGCCTGAATAGCAGCATCGCCTTGTTTAAGTGGATTATCGTGTGACCATTGCACTGCTTGAGCAACGTTTGCCGGATAGGTTGATGCCATTAACACTTGTGAAAGCAGAGAGTCGGGGTATAGCGCGACAGGTGCAACCCATTGATCTATTTGTGCAGTGCTGAATGCGGATTTAACGACGGCGGGTGTTACGGGAGGCGCGGAAACCGTTGCAGGAAGCGTAACCGCGGCAGCGTCAGACACAGCCAGTTGTGTCGATAGCGGTTCCACAGGCGCTTCCACTGTGCGGCTTTTTATATATAGCCCGGCAGAGGCGGCACAAAGCCCGGCACTGCAAATTAGCGCCAGCACATGGGGTTTAAACGGCAAAGTCATTTTCATAATTCGGATCTCAAGGAAATCGCAATGGTCGGCGAACTGCCACCCGCAGGTGCTGTAAATCTGAGTATAAAGAGGCGGTAGTTTAAATTTTGACTAATCTTGGGATTCGTTGAGAAAGGTGATTATCACCATGCGAATTAACGAAGTTTTTACGGAGGGAAACAATCTCTAGACCATCCTTAACGATTCAGCCACTTTTTTATGTTGCTTTTTTGTAAACAGATTAACACGTCGTCAAAATCCTGCTATTCTGCCCGTTGCGGTACTGGGCATTTACCCTACAAACTGCTGTCTCACAGGAGCGTGAAGAGAATCGCCTGCCGCACTATGACAATGAGAGCGAGGAGAACCGTCGTGCTAGAAGAATACCGTAAGCACGTAGCTGAGCGTGCCGCTGAGGGGATTGCGCCCAAACCCCTGGATGCAAACCAAATGGCCGCACTTGTAGAGCTGCTGAAAAACCCGCCCGCGGGCGAAGAAGAATTCCTGTTAGATCTATTAACCAACCGTGTTCCCCCTGGCGTCGATGAAGCCGCCTATGTCAAAGCAGGCTTCCTGGCTGCTATCGCTAAAGGCGAAGCCAAATCCCCTCTGCTGACTCCGGAAAAAGCCATCGAACTGCTGGGCACCATGCAGGGTGGTTACAACATTCATCCGCTGATCGACGCGCTGGATGATGCCAAACTGGCACCGATCGCTGCCAAAGCACTTTCTCACACTCTGCTGATGTTCGATAACTTCTATGACGTAGAAGAGAAAGCCAAAGCAGGCAACGAATATGCGAAGCAGGTAATGCAGTCCTGGGCGGATGCCGAATGGTTCCTGAATCGCCCGGCGCTGGCTGAAAAACTGACCGTTACCGTCTTCAAAGTCACTGGCGAAACTAACACCGATGACCTTTCTCCGGCACCGGATGCGTGGTCACGCCCGGATATCCCACTGCACGCGCTGGCGATGCTGAAAAACGCCCGTGAAGGTATTGAGCCAGACCAGCCAGGTGTTGTTGGCCCGATCAAGCAAATCGAAGCTCTGCAACAGAAAGGTTTCCCGCTGGCGTACGTCGGTGACGTTGTGGGTACGGGTTCATCGCGTAAATCCGCCACGAACTCCGTTCTGTGGTTTATGGGCGATGATATTTCACATGTGCCGAACAAACGCGGCGGTGGTTTGTGCCTCGGCGGTAAAATTGCACCAATCTTCTTTAACACGATGGAAGACGCGGGTGCACTGCCAATCGAAGTCGACGTCTCTAACCTGAACATGGGCGACGTGATTGACGTTTACCCGTACAAAGGTGAAGTGCGTAACCACGAAACAGGCGAACTGCTGGCGACCTTCGAACTGAAAACCGACGTGCTGATTGATGAAGTGCGTGCTGGCGGCCGTATTCCGCTGATTATCGGGCGTGGCCTGACCACCAAAGCGCGTGAAGCACTTGGTCTGCCGCACAGTGATGTGTTCCGTCAGGCGAAAGATGTCGCTGAGAGCGATCGCGGCTTCTCGCTGGCGCAGAAAATGGTAGGCCGTGCCTGTGGCGTGAAAGGCATTCGTCCGGGCGCGTACTGTGAACCGAAAATGACTTCTGTAGGCTCTCAGGACACCACAGGCCCGATGACCCGTGATGAACTGAAAGACCTGGCGTGCCTGGGCTTCTCGGCTGACCTGGTGATGCAGTCTTTCTGCCACACCGCGGCGTATCCGAAGCCAGTTGACGTGAACACGCACCACACGCTGCCGGACTTCATTATGAACCGTGGCGGTGTGTCGCTGCGTCCGGGTGACGGCGTAATCCACTCCTGGCTGAACCGTATGCTGCTGCCGGATACCGTCGGTACCGGTGGTGACTCCCATACCCGTTTCCCGATCGGTATCTCTTTCCCGGCGGGTTCTGGTCTGGTGGCATTTGCAGCCGCAACAGGCGTAATGCCGCTGGATATGCCGGAATCCGTTCTGGTGCGCTTCAAAGGCAAAATGCAGCCGGGCATCACCCTGCGCGATCTGGTACACGCTATTCCGCTGTATGCGATCAAACAAGGTCTGCTGACCGTTGAGAAGAAAGGCAAGAAAAACATCTTCTCAGGTCGCATTCTGGAAATTGAAGGTCTGCCGGATCTGAAAGTTGAGCAGGCATTTGAACTGACCGATGCGTCCGCCGAGCGTTCTGCTGCCGGTTGTACCATCAAGCTGAACAAAGAGCCGATCATCGAATACCTGAACTCTAACATCGTCCTGCTGAAGTGGATGATCGCGGAAGGTTACGGCGATCGTCGCACCCTGGAACGTCGTATTCAGGGCATGGAAAAATGGCTGGCGAATCCTGAGCTGCTGGAAGCCGATGCAGATGCGGAATACGCGGCAGTGATCGACATCGATCTGGCGGATATTAAAGAGCCAATCCTGTGTGCTCCGAACGACCCGGATGACGCGCGTCCGCTGTCTGCAGTACAGGGTGAGAAGATCGACGAAGTGTTTATCGGTTCCTGCATGACCAACATCGGTCACTTCCGTGCTGCGGGTAAACTGCTGGATGCGCATAAAGGCCAGTTGCCGACCCGCCTGTGGGTGGCACCGCCAACCCGTATGGACGCCGCACAGTTGACCGAAGAAGGCTACTACAGCGTCTTCGGTAAGAGTGGTGCGCGTATCGAGATCCCTGGCTGTTCCCTGTGTATGGGCAACCAGGCGCGTGTGGCAGACGGTGCGACGGTGGTTTCCACCTCGACCCGTAACTTCCCGAACCGTCTGGGTACTGGCGCGAATGTCTTCCTGGCTTCTGCGGAACTGGCTGCTGTTGCGGCGCTGATTGGCAAACTACCGACGCCGGAAGAGTACCAGACCTACGTGGCGCAGGTGGATAAAACTGCCGTTGATACTTACCGTTACCTGAACTTCAACCAGCTTTCTCAGTACACTGAAAAAGCCGATGGTGTGATTTTCCAGACTGCAGTTTAAAAAGTCAGCGCACGCGCTGCGCATAAACGACACAATGCCCGGTGAATGAGATTCCCGGGCATTTTTTATTTCTAAACCATCGCCGTTCCGCTGTTTTTCTCCGGTAAGGCTGCGATAATTACATCAATGGCGCAATGCGATTTCGGCGCATTGCCGGGAGCAGAGGAACACACTATGGATTACGAATTTCTGCGCGATATTACCGGAGTGGTAAAGGTGCGTATGTCCATGGGGCATGAAGTGGTCGGGCACTGGTTTAATGAAGAGGTGAAAGAAAACCTGGCCTTGCTTGATGAAGTGGAACAAGCGGCGCACGCACTGAAAGGTAGCGAACGGTCCTGGCAACGGGCAGGGCATGAATACACTCTGTGGATGGACGGTGAAGAGGTGATGGTTCGCGCCAATCAACTGGAATTCGCTGGCGATGAAATGGAAGAGGGGATGAACTACTACGACGAAGAAAGCCTGTCGCTATGCGGCGTTGAGGATTTTCTGCAGGTGGTGGCGGCTTACCGTAATTTCGTGCAGCAGAAGTAAATAAATCTGGCGGAGCCTGGGAGCTCCGCCAGAGCCGTTAAACAGCTGGCATATTGCGCCCGTAATAAATCTCGCGCATTTCTTTCCACAGCGCAGCGGTAATTTCCTGGCGCTCGCTGTCGGTTAAATCTTCCGGTTTGGTGTGGAACATGTAGTGCTTAAGGTCGAACTCTTTAAGCAACATCTTGGTATGGAAGATATTTTCCTGATAGACGTTTACATCCACCATGTCATACAGCGCCTTCATATCGTCAGACATAAAGTTCTGAATCGAATTAATCTCATGGTCGATAAAGTGCTTCATGCCGTTTATGTCGCGGGTAAAACCGCGCACACGATAATCAATGGTCACAATATCGGACTCAAGCTGGTGGATCAGGTAATTCAGCGCCTTCAGCGGAGAAATCACGCCGCAGGTAGAGACTTCAATATCGGCGCGGAAGGTACATAAACCGCCTTCAGGATGACTTTCCGGGTAGGTATGTACGCAAATATGACTTTTATCGAGATGGGCAACGACCGTTTCTGGCAGTGGGCCGGGGTGTTCTGTTTTGTCGATGAGTTTCGGGTCAACCGGTTCTTCACTCACCAGAATAGTGACGCTGGCACCCTGTGGTTCGTAATCCTGGCGGGCGATGTTAAGAATATTAGCCCCGATAATGGAACAGGTTTCTGACAGGATTTCGGTCAGACGGTTGGCATTATAGAGTTCATCGATATAAGCAATATAACCGTCGCGCTCTTCGGCAGTTTTGGCGTAGCAGATATCGTAAATACAAAAACTCAGACTTTTGGTCAGATTATTAAAGCCATGCAGTTTCAGTTTTTTCAATTTCTTATCTTCTCCTTAGGACGGCTGTGAAGCCAGTGCGTCTTGCAGATACTGGGGTAAGGCAAAAGCTGCCGTATGGACTGCCGGATTGTAATAACGGCATTTCAGGCCAGAGGCGAGAAAACGTGCCTGAATAATTTCGGTTGAGAGATGGCGTAAGGCGTCGTTATCTGTCGCCCATGCAAAAGTCATGATACCGCCGTAATAGGTCGGGATCGCCGCCTGATAAAAGCCAACGTCGCTGAAGTAATGGCTGAGTTTGCGATGGCTGTCGATGGCTTCTTCCTGCTGTAAAAAGCAGACGCCGTTTTGTGCGACGAAGATACCGCCAGGATTCAGGCAACGTTTGCAGCCTTCATAAAATGCCGAAGTGAAAAGGCTTTCGCCGGGACCGATAGGATCGGTGCAGTCGGAGATAATGACATCAAATGTCTGGCTGGTTTGATTAACGAAATTGACGCCATCATCGATCACCAGCTTAAAGCGCGGATCGTCGTAGCTACCGGCGTTATGGTTGGGTAGATACTGACGGCAGAACGATACGACACCCGCATCGATTTCCACCATCGTGATTGACTCAACGTTTTTATGTCGGGTTACTTCACGCAGCATGGCACCGTCGCCGCCGCCGATAATCAGCACATGTTTCGCGTGACCGTGGGCCAGTAGCGGAACATGGGTCATCATCTCATGATAGATAAACTCGTCGCGCTCGGTGGTTTGTACTACGCCATCCAGCGCCATTACGCGACCAAATGCAGCGTTCTCAAAAATGATCAGATCCTGGTGATCGGTCTTTTCATGATACAGAACGTTATCTACCGCAAAGTACTGCCCAAACTGGTCGTGTAGCGTTTCATGCCACTGTTTTTTTTCGGCCATGGGTTGATACCTCCTTTGTTAACACCCGTAAAAAAAGGGCGCAACATAATAGCTAACATTGACCGCGGATGCACGGTCAATATTTCTACAAAAAGGTATCAGGGATTATTTGACGTAGGTAAGCAGGCTTAAGGAATCGCGGGCCAGGGCTTTGCATTTTTTAGCGACGGGAATGCCAATGCCGCTGAGATCGCGGTAGCTGTCTTCACCGAGGGCTTTCATGTCGAAGGTGTCGTAGTTACTGAGATCCCACTGGTTTTGCTGGGCGAAAAAGACCAGTGCGCGACGAATTTGCCCGTTAGGTAAGTTCTGGTAACCACAATCGTTCTTCAGAAAGACAAAAACTGCCGTTAAATCGGCCATATCTTCGGCTTCAGACTCGCTGAGCGCGTAACTGTTTGCGCAAACGGCCATCAGGCTGCCGAATAACACTGTTCTGAAAAACGTCTTCATTGCTTCTACCAGGGGCTTAAAGAAGATAAACGTTAGCACACTGCGAGCGAGGCGACGACCATTATTGTCGATTAAATTGTGTCTGCGGCTTGACCTTCCCGTAAGGGGAAGGACTATGCTCAACGTTTGATTTTGTTTCGCCTGCTTAAGAATAAGGAAATAACTATGCAACGTCGTGATTTCTTGAAATATTCCGTCGCACTGGGTGTGGCTTCAGCCTTGCCACTGTGGAGCCGTGCAGTCTTTGCGGCGGAACGCCCAACGTTACCGATCCCTGATTTGCTCACGACCGATGCCCGTAATCGCATTCAGTTAACTATTGGCGCAGGTCAGTCTACCTTTGGCGAGAAAACTGCAACTACCTGGGGCTATAACGGCAATCTGCTGGGGCCGGCGGTGAAATTACAGCGCGGCAAAGCGGTAACGGTTGATATCTATAACCAACTGACGGAAGAGACGACGTTGCACTGGCACGGGCTGGAAGTACCGGGTGAAGTCGACGGCGGCCCACAGGGAATTATTCCGCCAGGTGGCAAGCGCTCGGTGACGTTGAACGTTGATCAACCTGCCGCTACCTGCTGGTTCCATCCACATCAACATGGCAAGACCGGGCGACAGGTGGCGATGGGGCTGGCTGGTCTGGTGGTGATTGAAGATTACGAGATCCTGAAATTAATGCTGCCAAAACAGTGGGGTATCGATGATGTTCCGGTGATCGTTCAGGATAAGAAATTTAGCGCCGACGGGCAGATTGATTATCAACTGGATATGATGACCGCTGCCGTGGGCTGGTTTGGCGATACGTTGCTGACCAACGGTGCAATCTACCCGCAACACGCTGCCCCGCGTGGTTGGCTGCGCCTGCGTTTGCTCAATGGCTGTAATGCCCGCTCGCTCAATTTCGCCACCAGCGACAATCGCCCGCTTTATGTGATTGCCAGCGACGGTGGTCTGCTACCTGAACCGGTGAAGGTGAACGAGCTGCCGGTGCTGATGGGCGAGCGTTTTGAAGTGCTGGTGGAGGTTAACGACAACAAACCCTTTGACCTGGTGACGTTGCCGGTCAGCCAGATGGGGATGGCGATTGCACCGTTTGACAAGCCGCATCCGGTAATGCGGATTCAGCCGATTGCTATTAGTGCCTCCGGTGCTTTGCCAGACACATTAAGTAGCCTGCCTGCGTTACCTTCGCTGGAAGGGCTGACGGTACGCAAGCTGCAACTTTCTATGGACCCGATGCTCGATATGATGGGGATGCAGATGCTAATGGAGAAATATGGCGATCAGGCGATGGCCGGAATGGATCACAGCCAGATGATGGGCCATATGGGGCACGGCAATATGAATCATATGAACCACGGCGGGAAGTTCGATTTCCACCATGCCAATAAAATCAACGGTCAGGCGTTTGATATGAATAAGCCGATGTTTGCGGCGGCGAAAGGGCAGTACGAACGTTGGGTTATCTCTGGCGTGGGCGACATGATGCTGCATCCGTTCCATATTCACGGCACGCAGTTCCGTATCTTGTCAGAAAATGGCAAACCGCCAGCGGCTCATCGCGCGGGCTGGAAAGATACCGTTAAGGTAGAAGGCAATGTCAGTGAAGTGCTGGTGAAGTTTAATCACGACGCACCGAAAGAACATGCTTATATGGCGCACTGCCATCTGCTGGAGCATGAAGATACGGGGATGATGTTAGGGTTTACGGTATAAAAAGACCGTATTCGGAAATATGCCCGGATCTCTCCGGGCATTATGGTTATTTCACATCATCCGGCAGGGCATAAGCCACAATATAGTCGCCCATCTTCGTACCAAATGAACCGTGACCGCCTGCGGAGATCACCACATACTGCTTACCATTCACTTCATAGGTCATTGGCGTCGCCTGACCACCCGCTGGTAAACGACCCTGCCACAGTTTTTCACCGTTGCTCATGTTGTAAGCGCGCAGGTAGTTATCTGCCGTAGCGGCGATAAACAGCACGTTACCCGCCGTGGAGATTGGCCCGCCCAGCATCGGCATACCCATATTGAACGGCACCGGTACAGGCATCGGGAACGGCATGCTGTCCTGCGGCGTACCAATACGTTTCTTCCACACGACTTCGTTGGTTTTCAGATCCAGCGCCGAGATATAACCCCATGCTGGCTGTTTACATGGCAGACCAAATGGTGAGAGGAACGGGTTGAGCGTGACACCATACGGTACACCGTACTGTGGCTGAATGCCGGATTCCGTACCCGTGCCTTTGGCATCTTTCGGCTGCTCCATCGGGTTACCCGGACCGCGTGGGATCAGTTTCGAAACAAACGGCAGTGCCATTGGGTTGGCAATTGCCACTTCACGATTTGGATCAACGGAAATCCCGCCCCATTCAAACATTCCCAGGTTACCCGGGAAGACCAGCGTGCCCTGTTCAGATGGCGGCGTGAAAATGCCTTCATAGCGCATCTGGTGGAACATCACGCGGCACACCAGTTGGTCAAACATGGTGGCTCCCCACATATCCGCACCGCTCAAATCTTTCGTCGGACGGAAGCTCAGTTCCGAGAATGGTTGAGTAGGGGTAACGTAATCGCCTTTGGCAGCACCTTGGGGAACCGGTTTTTCCGGTGCCGGAACCACCAGTTCGCCATTACGACGATCGAGCACAAAAATGTTGCCGGTTTTCGCCGGAGCGTAAATAACTGGCACTTTCTGACCATTAACGGTGATGTCCGCCAGCGTCGGCTGTGCCGGAAGATCCATATCCCACAGGTCGTGGTGAACGGTCTGGTAGCTCCACGCCAATTTCCCGGTTGTGGCATTCAGCGCCAGAATCGAGCTGGCATAACGTTCCTGTTCCGGTGTGCGGTTACCGCCCCAGATATCCGGCGTGGTCACGCCCATCGGCAGATACACCAGATCCAGCTTCGCGTCATAGGCCGCTGGTGCCCACGAGTTTGGCGAGTTAAAGGTAAAGGTGTGTTCGTCAGACGGGATTGCGTTCGGATCTTTCGCGCCCGGATCAAAAGCCCACAGCAGCTCCCCGGTGTTGACATCAAAACCACGGATCACGCCAGACGTTTCGCGGGTTGAGAAGTTATCGGTAACTGAACCTGCCATCACGATGGTTTTATCGGTGATAATCGGTGGCGAAGTCGGTTCATACAGACCCGGTTTGGTGTCTGGCATATTGCTTTGCAGATTGAGCACGCCTTTATTGGCGAAGGTTTCGCACAGTTTGCCGTTTTCAGCGTTAATCGCAATCAGTCGACCATCATTGACCGGAAGAATGATACGACGCGGGCAATCCGCCATCACTTCCGGCGAAGCCGTTTCTGCTTTGGCTTCATGATAAGAGACGCCACGGCAGGTTACGTGCTGGAAAGACTCGTTAGTTTTCAGCTCAGGATCGTAATGCCATTTCTCTTTGCCGCTGGCGGCATCGAGCGCAAACAGGCGCTGGTGAGCGGTACACAGGTAAAGGGTGTCGCCCACTTTAATCGGCGTCACTTCATTGGTGATTTCGCCCGGATCGTTCGGCTGCTTCACATCGCCAGTACGGAACACCCAGGCTTCTTTCAGATTATGGACGTTATCGGCGTTAATTTGTTTCAGAGGTGAAAAGCGTTGACCTTCCTGATTACGACCATAGGCAGGCCAGTCCTGATCGGCAACGGGGGAGATAGCTTCAGCAGGTGTGGCATCGGCGCTTAAGGTGCCGTTGATTTCCTGCGGATCGTTAAATCCTGCCCAGGTCAGGATACCACCGCTAATCAGCAGTGCCACCACCAGTGCAGCAACTGCGCCGCTGGCAGGAATGACCAGGCGACGCCAGACAAACGGCAGGATCAGCCAGATGCCGAAGAAGACCAGAATATCGCTGCGCGGAGTCAGCGCCCAGAAGTCGAAACCAACTTCCCAGACGCCCCAAATCATGGTGCCGAGCAGCAGGGCTGCGTATAGCCAAAGCGCGGCGCGTTTACTGCGCCACATCATCCAGGCGACGCCGAGCATCACAAGGCCAGCGATAGGGTAGTACCAGGAGCCGCCAATCGCGACCAGCCAGCCCCCGCCAATGAGTAGATACAGCCCGCAAAGCGCTGCAAAAAGGGCTGTTAGCGTGACGAGTAATCGTCGCGAGCCTGTATTGTTAATTGCCATAAAGAGACACCATTTCAATTCATTAATATTTTAGTAGCAATTAATTATAGGTTTTAACATGTGTGATCGTCATCACAATTCGAGCTTTATTAACAGATTCCGCGAATGAATAGTTTTACTGGTATACTGCGTGTCTTGCGCTTTGTTGCGGTGCCGAAACCCGCCCGTGCGAAGTGATTTGTTTTTAAATCATATGGTTAGAGATATGAAACATACTGTAGAAGTAATGATCCCCGAAGCGGAGATTAAAGCGCGTATCGCCGAACTGGGTCGTCAGATTACTGAGCGTTACAAAGACAGCGGCAGCGATATGGTGCTGGTAGGTCTGCTGCGTGGCTCATTTATGTTTATGGCGGACCTGTGCCGTGAGGTTCAGGTATCTCATGAAGTCGACTTTATGACCGCCTCCAGCTACGGTAGCGGCATGTCCACCACCCGTGATGTGAAAATCCTCAAAGATCTGGATGAAGATATCCGTGGCAAGGACGTGCTGATTGTTGAAGATATCATCGACTCGGGGAATACACTGTCGAAAGTGCGTGAGATCTTAAGCCTGCGCGAACCGAAGTCGTTGGCGATTTGTACGCTGCTGGATAAACCGTCCCGTCGTGAAGTGAACGTCCCGGTAGAATTTATCGGTTTCTCGATCCCGGATGAGTTTGTGGTGGGTTACGGTATTGATTACGCACAGCGTTATCGTCATCTGCCGTATATCGGCAAAGTGATTCTGCTGGACGAGTAAGTGTGAAGTTGCCGGATGTGTTGCATCCGGCATGGCATTTTTATTTGTGGTTGGCGTGTTTCAGCTTGAGGTTGGAAATCCCATGACGGTAACGTTGCTCAAGGGTTTCGCGGTTGGTGGCAGTAACATCCAGATCACGCAGCAAGCCGTCGTGAATGCCATAGGCCCAGCCGTGAATGGTAACTTTCTGCCCGCGTTTCCACGCTGATTGCATAATGGTGGAGTGGCCCAGGTTATACACCTGTTCCATGACGTTCAGTTCACACAAGGTATCCAGACGGCGCTCTTGCGGCATTTCGCCGAGCAATGAGCTATGTTTGAACCAGATATCGCGGATATGCAGCAGCCAGTTGTTGATAAGCCCCAGTTCCGGGTTTTCAACTGCGGCTTGTACGCCGCCGCAACCGTAGTGGCCACAGATAATAATGTGTTCAACTTCGAGTACATCCACTGCATACTGAACCACGGAAAGGCAGTTCAGGTCGGTGTGAATGACCAGGTTAGCAACATTACGGTGAACAAAGAGTTCGCCCGGCTCAAGACCGGTTAAACGTTCTGCAGGAACGCGACTGTCGGAACATCCAATCCATAGAAAGCGCGGTTTTTGCGCTTGTGCCAGTTTCTCAAAAAACCCGGGATCCTCTTCCACCAGCATTTTTGACCATAGTGCATTGTTGCTGATGAGTGTATCTATGTCTTTCATGGAGGTTAACGACCTGTAACCAAATAATTACGTTTGGCTAATATAGGGCAACTCCGGGACGATTTAAACCACAGATAAAGTGTAAGAACGTAAGGTAAGTAAAAATTTATGACCATTGCACTGGAACTTCAACAGCTTAAAAAAACCTATCCAGGCGGCGTTCAGGCGCTTCGTGGAATAGATTTGCAGGTCGAAGCGGGTGATTTTTATGCGCTTCTCGGGCCGAACGGGGCTGGGAAATCGACCACTATCGGTATTATCAGCTCTCTGGTAAATAAAACCTCCGGGCGGGTCAGCGTATTTGGTTACGATCTCGAGAAAGATGTCGTGAACGCTAAACGTCAGTTGGGACTGGTGCCACAGGAATTTAACTTCAACCCGTTTGAAACCGTGCAGCAAATTGTGGTGAATCAGGCAGGGTACTACGGTGTGGAGCGCAAAGAAGCGTACATCCGCAGCGAAAAATATCTTAAGCAGCTCGATTTATGGGGAAAACGCAACGAACGTGCGCGCATGTTATCTGGCGGGATGAAGCGCCGTTTAATGATTGCCCGTGCGTTAATGCATGAACCTAAACTACTGATTCTCGACGAGCCGACTGCAGGCGTGGATATTGAACTTCGCCGCTCAATGTGGGGCTTTTTGAAGGATTTAAACGACAAAGGCACCACCATCATTCTCACCACACACTACCTGGAAGAAGCAGAAATGCTGTGTCGCAATATCGGCATTATTCAGCACGGTGAGCTGGTGGAAAATACCTCGATGAAGGCGCTGCTGGCGAAGCTGAAATCGGAAACCTTTATTCTCGATCTCGCACCGAAAAGTCCGTTACCGAAGCTCGATGGCTATCAGTACCGGCTGGTGGATACCGCGACGCTGGAAGTTGAAGTGCTGCGTGAGCAGGGGATCAACAGCGTATTTACGCAGTTAAGTGAGCAGGGCATTCAGGTATTAAGTATGCGTAACAAAGCTAACCGTCTGGAAGAGCTGTTTGTTTCACTGGTTAATGAAAAACAAGGAGATCGCGCATGATGCATCTTTACTGGGTGGCGCTAAAAAGCATCTGGGCGAAAGAGATCCATCGCTTTATGCGTATCTGGGTGCAGACGCTGGTGCCGCCAGTCATCACCATGACCCTTTACTTTATTATCTTCGGTAACCTGATTGGTTCGCGTATTGGCGATATGCATGGCTTCAGCTACATGCAGTTCATCGTACCGGGGCTGATCATGATGTCGGTGATCACCAACGCCTACGCCAACGTCGCGTCATCATTTTTTGGTGCCAAGTTCCAGCGTAATATTGAAGAGCTGCTGGTAGCGCCGGTTCCGACTCACGTCATTATTGCCGGATATGTCGGCGGTGGCGTGGCGCGTGGTCTGTTTGTTGGCATTCTGGTGACGGCAATTTCACTGTTTTTTGTGCCGTTTCAGGTGCATTCGTGGGTATTCGTTGCCTTAACCCTGGTGCTCACGGCGGTGTTGTTCTCCCTTGCGGGTTTGCTGAACGGTGTGTTTGCCAAAACGTTCGATGACATCAGCCTGGTGCCAACCTTTGTGTTAACGCCACTCACGTATTTGGGTGGGGTCTTTTACTCACTGACTTTGTTGCCGCCGTTCTGGCAAGGGCTGTCGCACCTGAACCCAATCGTTTATATGATCAGTGGTTTCCGCTACGGCTTCCTCGGTATCAATGATGTTCCGCTGGTCACTACCTTTGGCGTACTGGTGGTCTTTATTGTGGCGTTTTATTTGATCTGTTGGTCGCTGATCCAACGTGGACGTGGTTTGCGTAGCTAAGGCTATTTCCTCTCCTCTGGATTTGGGGGAGAGGAGTTTTGACGGCTATCACCCTTTATCAACAATGGTCAGGGTAGACTGATTTTCGGCTAAGGAGGAAGGCGATGTTAGGTTGGGTAATTACCTGTCACGATGACCGGGCGCAAGAGATACTGGATGCGCTGGAGAAAAAACATGGGGCGCTTCTTCAGTGCCGGGCCGTGAATTTCTGGCGCGGATTAAGTTCTAATATGCTCAGCCGCATGATGTGCGATGCTCTGCATGAAGCGGACTCTGGTGAGGGTGTCATCTTCTTAACCGATATAGCCGGAGCGCCACCGTACCGCGTGGCTTCATTATTAAGCCACAAACACTCCCGTTGCGAAGTGATTTCTGGTGTCACGTTACCGTTAATTGAACAGATGATGGCTTGCCGTGAAACCATGACCAGTTCAGAGTTTCGCGAGCGTATTGTCGAACTGGGTGCGCCGGAGGTGAGTAGTCTTTGGCACCAACAACAAAAAAATCCGCCTTTCGTCCTCAAACATAATTTGTATGAGTATTAACCCGCGATTCTGATGGCGCTTTTGCTACAATAAAAGCGTTGTTTCACCCTCGGTTATTTTTTCATGTACAAACAAGCTGTTATTCTCCTGCTGATGCTGTTTACCGCAAGTGTCAGTGCCGCGTTACCTGCCCGTTATATGCAAACCATCGAAAATGCTGCGGTCTGGGCGCAAATTGGCGACAAGATGGTGACCGTGGGGAATATTCGGGCCGGACAAATCATTGCCGTGGAGCCCACTGCCGCAAGTTATTACGCATTTAATTTTGGCTTTGGTAAAGGGTTTATCGATAAAGGGCATCTCGAGCCGGTTCAGGGGCGACAAAAAGTTGAAGACGGTTTGGGTGACCTCAACAAGCCGCTGAGTAATCAGAACTTAGTTACCTGGAAAGATACGCCGGTCTATAACGCGCCGAGTGCGGGCAGTGCGCCATTTGGGGTACTGGCGGACAATTTGCGCTACCCGATTTTGCATAAACTGAAAGACAGGTTAAATCAAACCTGGTATCAGGTCCGTATTGGCGATCGACTGGCCTATATCAGCGCGCTGGATGCCCAACCCGATAATGGCCTTCCGGTGCTAACTTATCACCATATTCTGCGCGACGAAGAAAACACCCGTTTTCGCCATACTTCGACGACCACCTCGGTACGCGCTTTCAATAACCAGATGGCCTGGCTGCGCGACAGGGGATACGCGACACTGAGCATGGTGCAGCTGGAAGGTTACGTGAAGAATAAGATCAATCTCCCTGCGCGAGCGGTGGTGATTACCTTTGATGATGGCCTCAAGTCGGTGAGCCGCTATGCGTATCCTGTGTTGAAACAATATGGCATGAAGGCGACGGCGTTTATTGTTACCTCACGCATCAAACGTCACCCGCAGAAGTGGAACCCAAAATCGCTGCAATTTATGAGCGTTTCTGAGCTTAACGAAATTCGCGATGTATTTGATTTCCAGTCACATACCCATTTTTTGCATCGGGTAGATGGTTATCGCCGACCCATATTACTGAGCCGTAGTGAGCACAATATTCTGTTTGATTTTGCACGTTCACGCCGCGCTCTGGCGCAATTTAATCCGCATGTCTGGTATCTTTCGTATCCGTTTGGCGGCTTTAATGACAAAGCCGTGAAGGCAGCAAACGATGCCGGATTTCACCTGGCGGTGACAACCATGAAAGGCAAAGTAAAACCGGGGGATAATCCGTTGTTACTAAAACGACTTTATATCTTAAGAACGGATTCGCTGGAGACGATGTCGCGGCTGGTGAGTAACCAGCCGCAGGGATAACAATCAAGCAACCTGTACCGGAATCGCTTTCGCGGTACGTTTCATTTCATTGTCGCCTTCAAAATAGGCGACGTTGGGTCGCCAGGTGCGAGCTTCTTCATCTGGCATGGTAACGAAGCTGGCGATGATGACAATATCGCCGACACTGGCGCAGTGGGCCGCCGCACCGTTAACAGAAATAATTCTCGAACCGCGTTCTGCCGCGATGGCATAAGTGGAGAAACGCTTGCCGTTGGTGACATTCCAGATATCAATGGCTTCGTTTTCGAGAATACCGGCTGCGTCAAGAAAATCCTGGTCAATGGCGCAAGAACCTTCATAGTGCAGGTCCGCATGAGTCACTTTCACGCGGTGGAGTTTGCCCTGCAGCATCGTGCGAATCATAACTTCTACCTTTCTACCCTGTCGTTAACGAAGCAGGCGGTGCCTGCTTTGAGGAAATTCTCACGCAGTATTGCCCGATTTTTGTTTAGTGTCTACTCATCTGACGGCATTTGCATCAGCAGTTTGCGTACCGCGCCGAAGCGTGCCATGTAACGGCTGTAACCAATTGAAATTTCTCTGAACGCTGCTCGGTAAACACTAAAGAGGTGGCTGACGATGGTACACCTTGACTGGATACTGCCTTCACGCAAGACAACACGGAAGGCAGGGAAGATGGATGCACCGAGTACCACACCGCATGATGCAGTGTTTAAACAATTTTTAATGCACGCGGAGACGGCTCGCGACTTTCTGGAGATACATTTGCCAGTGGAATTACGAGAACTTTGTGACCTCAACACGCTTCATTTAGAGTCGGGGAGTTTCATTGAAGAGAGCCTGAAAGGACACAGCACGGACGTGCTCTATTCCGTGCAAATGCAGGGCAATCCCGGTTATCTGCATGTTGTGATTGAACACCAAAGCAAGCCGGATAAGAAAATGGCCTTTCGCATGATGCGTTATTCTATTGCTGCCATGCACCGGCATCTGGAGGCGGATCACGATAAGCTGCCGCTGGTGGTGCCGATACTGTTTTATCAGGGCGAGACCACACCTTATCCGCTCTCAATGTGCTGGTTTGATATGTTTTACTCGCCGGAGCTGGCGCGACGCGTCTATAACAGTCCTTTTCCGCTGGTGGATATCACTATCACACCGGATGACGAAATCATGCAGCACCGGCGGATTGCGATTCTCGAACTACTGCAAAAGCATATTCGCCAGCGCGACTTAATGTTATTGCTGGAGCAACTGGTCACGCTGATTGACGAAGGGTACACTAGCGGAAGTCAGTTAGTTGCCATGCAAAACTATATGCTGCAACGCGGTCATACTGAACAAGCGGATTTGTTTTATGGTGTGCTGAGAGGCAGGGAAACGGGAGGGGAGTCTATGATGACGCTGGCGCAGTGGTTTGAAGAGAGGGGAAGACAGGAGGAAAGGCAAGAATTCGTCCTGCGTCTTCTGAATAAAGGAATGTCTCGGGAAGACGTTGCAGAGATGGCAAATTTACCCCTTGCCGAGATTGATAAGCTGATTAACTAAGTTGTCTGCATCATCAGTTATAGCCAGATAATTGTTATTGTTAACTGACCAGATAATTAAGGGAACCTATGGAAATAAAGACACGGAGAGAAACCAGGCAGACGTTGGCGCAGTGGTTTGAAGAGAAGGGATTTCAGAAGGGATATCAAGAGGAACTCCAGAAGGTAAGACAGGAATTCGCCCAGCGTTTTCTAAGTAAAGGGATGTCTCGGGAAGACGTTGCAGAGGTGACAACTTTACCTCTTACAGAGATTGATAAGCTAATTAACTCTAACTAAATTGCCAGCGATATGAATAATCACTTACAGACGTCATCGCCATGACGTAGGGCAAATTAATAACTGGCGCCATCAGCCGTAGCGCCAGTTAAGTATTACGCCAGTTCGACCATCTTGTTGTCGATCAGGCGGGCATCGCCAAGCCAGGCGGCTACCAGAATCACAGCTCGTTTGCTGGTTTCAGAGACTTCCAGCAACGTGTCGGCATCGCGAATCTGAATATCATCGGCGCGGAAGCCTTTTTCATTCAGTTCTTGCCCGGCAATAGCAATAATTTCATCGAGATCCCGTTCGCCAGCCTGCAATTTGTCGGCAATCGAACTTAAAACTTTGTACAGACCGGGCGCAATTTTACGTTGTTCCGCCGTCAGATAACCGTTACGGGAACTCAGCGCCAGACCGTCTTTGGCGCGCATAATTGGCACACCGACTATCTCAATATCAAAGCCCATATCGGCAACCATTTTGCGGATCAGCGCCAGTTGCTGAAAATCTTTTTCACCGAAGCAGGCGATATCCGGCTGGACCAGGTTGAACAGCTTGCTGACGATAGTCGACACGCCGCGAAAATGCCCCGGACGGCTCGCGCCTTCCAGCATGGTCGAAAGCCCGGGAACGTCAACGTAAGTATGGGTTTCAGTACCGTTCGGGTAGATCTCTTTTACCGAGGGCGCGAAAACCAGATCCACTTTGCGCTTGTTCAGCTTTTCGCAGTCTTCCTGCAAGGTCCGTGGGTAACGAGCCAGGTCCTCCGGGCGGTCGAACTGCATCGGGTTAACGAAAATACTGACGACGACCACATCGGCGCGGGCTTTGGCTTCGTCGACCAGCTTCATGTGGCCATCATGCAGGTTGCCCATGGTAGGTACCAGCGCCACACGCTTGCCTTCCATACGCAGGCGGCGAATTTGCTGACGCAGCAGCGGCAGGGTTTCGATAATTAACACAACGTCACTCCTTAATGGAAACTGTGTTCTTCGCCCGGATAAACGCCGGACTCCACTTCAGCTTTATACTGCCGCACAGCCGCGCGGATGTCGCCCGTTTCAGCGAGGAAATTTTTGGCAAATTTAGGGATATGGCCGCCGGTAATGCCGAACGCATCGTGCATCACGAGGATCTGCCCGTCAGTGACGTTGCCTGCGCCAATGCCAATAACCGGGATCACCAGTGCTTCGGTAATACGTTTTGCCAGTTCAACCGGCACGCATTCCAGCACCAGCAACTGTGCACCAGCGGCTTCTAAGGCTAATGCATCGCTAAGCAGTCGATCGCTCGCTTCATCGCCGCGCCCCTGAACTTTGTAGCCACCGAAAATATTCACTGACTGTGGGGTTAAACCTAAGTGACCACATACAGGAACGGCACGTTCGGTCAGCATTTTTACGGTTTCGACCAGCCACTCACCGCCTTCAATTTTGACCATGTTAGCACCGGCACGCATAACCGTTGCGGCGTTTTCAAAGGCTTGTTCCGGCGTGGCATACGCCATAAACGGCAGGTCAGCCAACAGCAGGCAGTTTGGCGCGCCACGACGTACTGCGGTAGTGTGGTAGGCGATATCAGCAACGGTAACTGGCAGGGTGGAGTCGTGCCCCTGAACCGTCATGCCCAGCGAGTCGCCTACCAGCATGACGTTAAGTCCTTCATCGGCAAAGAGTTTGGCGAAGCTATAGTCGTAAGCGGTGATGGTCGCGAAACGTTTTTTTTCCTGTTTGCATTTTTGCAATGAAGCAATGGTGGTCGGTTTCATAACGTGTCCTGATAAATGATGTCGTGTTACCTGGCATTTTATCAGTCACATTGGTGGGGGCAATGATTTATCAATTACCGCACCGCCAGATGATGGCGGTGCGGTGGGCTTATTAAGGGTAGGTCACCTGGAAAGTACTGGTGGCTTTAAACTCACCCGCTTCTATTGGTATAGTTCCATCCTGCTGTAGTGTGGCCTGGAAATGGAGAGGGTATGTTATGCCTGTATCTTGATCCGGGTAAACTCCTCCTGTTGTATCGTCTTTGCCTCTCGGGTCGTAATCTTTATAAACAGAATTTGAATCATTAGGTTTCAATGTCATTAGAGGATTTTTACTAGTTGCTAAACCTTCTATGAGTACACCGACTCCTTTTGCTGCGTCATTACCTGTGAGAGTGTTACCAAGGAGTTGCCCGTTTTCAGTACCAACCTTTGTTGAAACTAATTTTGTCTCAATATTAGTCACACGAACGCAGTTTTGAAGTGAAATATCAAAAGGAACCGGTGTGGCACCGTTTCTGATTTGTTCTGCACTATATTCCCCCATTTTTACCGTAGAACCAGTCACAGAAGTTCCACTAAGCATAGCGGTAAAACAAGTGGGGTTAGTCAACTTGACATTCAGCAGGTCAAAATCAATTTTGATAAAATAACTATGCTCGTTTATACCTCTGCCTGCACCATAGGCTTTGAATGAATATAGATAATTTGATGAACTGGATAATTTGACTTGTTGAGTTACTGTTGGATCAAAGTTAGTATCTGTATAGAATTCAATTGTAAGGGTCTGATAAATACCACCTACAGCCCAGTATTTACTGGCGCTATTTGCATTATTGCAACTCCAATATAACACATCTTCGCTTGGGTTATGCCACGAAAAATATTGTTCTGCAGAGTCACCAATTAGACTGGCCCCCTGAATCTCCAGACAACCAATATCACTTAAATAAGTGATAGTCTTAATACTAGTTTTTAGACT